>CALFEN010000185.1 GCA_937950065.1 uncultured bacterium
ATGGATTATTCTCTCAAAGAATCAGATGCAATATACTGGATAAATAATACTTTTGAGAATTCGAAAACAAAAACTTGAAGTAAATTTAAGTATTTAACAAGACTTGAGTTTATGAAATTATTGTCTGACATGACAGGAATAAAGTCAAAACAGAACAAGCAGTTTTTGGACGTGGCAACAACAGACACATCATACTCAAATATCCTTATAGATTATAGTGCAAAATTTTTAGATGATTTTGGGGAAAAATATTTCCAGCCTGATCTCAAAATAACCAGGAAAGAAGCTGCATATATATTATTAAAAATTAAAACAAAAAAATAAAAGTATATTTTATCCATAAAATGAAAATCTCTGAATAAATAATCAAAAGATTATTTCTTTTGGGATAAAATAAGATAGTTATTAAATCATAAGAGCATGAATTAATTATATATTCCAGAAGTTTAAGATTTCTTGAAATGCTTTATCTTCAAGAGTTTTTGATGTGTTTATTATCTTAATAGGAATACAGCTTTTTTGAGCGGTTTTTAGTAAAAGTTGCTGCTTATTCCAATAATTTTCTATGATATCTTTCTCATTATTACCATAATTTTTGAGATAATCTCACCATCAAAATTTTATATATTCGTCTATTATTCTTGGTTTGATATCATCTTTTTCTATTACGAATAGACAGATTTGTGCGTTTACGTTGTTTAGTCTGCGGTCTATGTCTGTTACGTCTTCCCAGTTTATATGATCATAGCGGTATACATGTGTCAGATGAAAACGCTCCAGTATAAATAAAAAATTATGGTCATTACCTAGTCATTCTAGCTGGACGCTGTTTTGTGCACAAGACTCTATCTGCAGCAAAATATTGTTTAGCAGATTTATATTATCTTGTTTTAGAAGTCAGGATTGTTTATCTTTTTTTTCTAGTATTCTTTGTGTGTAATGTTCGGATAATACTAGAGAAGAAAGATTTTGTTTATTTATCCATTGTTTGGATTTTAAAAAATTTTTGAGAAAAGTGGTTTTGCCTGTGCCAGCAATTCATTCTATTATCAGACCTTTTATTTTGGGAAATTTCATTATAAATACTTATAAAATAAAGGTGTTAATGTAGTATTCAACTTAAGAATCTAAACGGACACAGTCCGTGTCATTTTTAGATCGCATTGCGACAGAAAAAGTGAAGAATCTAAAAAGAGTTTTTCTTTTTCTTATTTTTCTTTTGCTTTGACACAAAAGAGCTAAAAATCAAGCCAAATATAGACTCACCTACAATTGATTTAGAGGAGAGCATTAGCGGTTTGCACTAGATCAAAATATTTGTATTATTTTCTACAAACTGCATTTTAAAACTTTCAAGTCAGTTTAATTCCGGATATTGTGCCAAAAGATCTAAAGCAGATTCTTTAACTTTTTCAAGTAGTTTCATATCTGTCAAAATCTCTATAGGCAAATCTGTATCTCCACTTTGTTTTACTCCCAGGATTTCACCGCTTCCACGCATCTGCATATCTATTTCTGCTAGTTTAAACCCGTCGTTTGTATCTTCCATAGCCTTGAGTCTCTGATAAGTATCTCATGATTTACTTTTTGTAATCAAAAAACAATAAGACTGTATATCAGATCTTCATACTCTTCATCTGAGCTGGTGAAGCTGTGAAAGTCCAAATCTTTCAGCGTTTTTTATTACTATGATAGTAGCTTCAGGCACGTCAATTCATACTTCTATGACAGTAGTGCTTATCAAAAATTTAATTTTTCATTTTTTGAAATTCTGCATTACTTCTTCTTTGTCTTTTGCTCTCATCTTGCCGTGCAAAAGTCATATTTCCTCTCTAATCTCTGGTAAAAATTTTTGGATATATTCATATTCTGATACGGCAGATGCAAGTTCGTCCATTTTTTCACTTTCTTCAATAAGAGGTGTAATTAAATAAATTCTCTGATTCTGTGAGATTTTAGTAAGAATCCACTGTTTGAGTTTCTCAAATTCTTTTTCATTGATAATTTTGGTATGGACAGGTTTTCTGCCAGCAGGCATTTCATCTATCACGCTTACCTCAAACTCACCAAAAAAAGCTAATGCTAGTGATCTTGGAATAGGAGTAGCTGTCATCTGTAAAATATGAGGACTATCAAATTTTTTGAAAAAAGATCTCTGCATTACACCAAATTTATGCTGTTCATCAATGACTGCAAATTTCAAATTCTTAAAATCTATGTCTTCCTGTAGTAATGCGTGAGTGCCTACGACCACGCTAATTTTACCATCTTTGAGATCCTGCTTGATTTTTTCTTTTTGTTTGGGCGGGGTAGAGCCTGTCAGTAAAGCAATATTTATACCATTTGGCAGTAAAACTTTGGAAATGCTCTGAATATGCTGGTTTGCTAAAACCTCGGTCGGAGCTAATATCGCTGTTTGTCAGCCAAATTTTTGATACATATAAAAAGCTCCTGCTAAAGCTACAATAGTTTTACCGCTTCACACATCTCACTGCAAAAGTCTCATCATAGTATCACCACCGTGAAAGTCGTCTACTATATGTTTTATAGCTTTTTTTTGTGCATTTGTTAACTGAAATTTCAAAAATGTCTGAAATTCTTTGATTATTTCCCGGTCAGGGTCTGATTTCTTTTTGAGAGTTCAGGCTGTATAATATATTTTGTTTATAATAGAAAGAAGTTGTAGCTTTAGAAGTTTTTCAAAGAAAAATCTATATTTGGCTTTTTTGGAAGTTTCTATATTCTCTGGGTAATGCATACTTTTGATAGTCTGTCTTATTTCCATCAAATCATATTTCTCCAAAAAGTTTTCTGGTAAATATTCTGTAAAATAGTCTGGTATTTTATCCAGATTATCCCGGATTTTTTTTGCAAATCGGTGAGTGGATATTCCACTGATTTCAGTATAGACGGGATAAAGTCTTCATGATTTAAAATCTCATTCATTGGTTTCTCCGGTATCTGTATCAGGTGCAGCGGTTTCTATCATTTCCGGATGCCAAAATATCATCTTTTGCCTTTCAAATTTAGGTTTACCGATGATGACATACCATGTGTCAGTTTTTATGTTTTTGACTATAAATCATGCGTTAAAAAATTGTATTTTTCATTCCACACCGTCTTCATCCTGGAAAATAAGTTCCAAAAGTTTTTTCCCTCTTGGAGTGGTTATCAATGTCTTTTTTATAATTTTTCATCTGACACTCTGCAAACTTCAGTCTAGAAAAATCTGTGAAATTGTTTTGATATTGCTTCTATCTTCATGAGTCCTTGGGAAATTAAGAAAAAAATCTTTTATATTTTTTATTCAGTTTATATCCAAAATCTGTGCATATTTGTCTGTAGTTTTGAGAAAATGCTTGAGTTCCATAGCTTTTTTACTTAATTTATAATACTTTTGTTTATTATAAATAAGTTTTGAGAAATTTCAATGAAAATTATTTGATTTTCATAATCCAAACTACAGACATATTTACAGGTCTGACTCTGGCATAATTCGAGTTGTTTGCTGATCAGTCCATGAGGGTATTATAATTATAAAGAGGTTGAGGATTGTATATCCCATCATCGTTTACTACAAGCTGTTGAGAGATAAACCAGTCTTGGTATCTTACAGAACTTCATTCCTGCATTACTCAACTTGTAGTGCCTCATCTGAGAAACCTTCATCAGTTATATCCGCTTGGAGCGTTATTTAAATCTGGGATTACCTGTCCGTTGTAAGGGCTAGTAGCGTCGCTTAATGTTTGTCCTTTGCATTCTACCCAACCATCAGGTAAAGACGGAGTTCAACTTAATGATTTATGCCAGGCTACAATACTTCATATGGGCACTTGCTTGAGATCGGAAGAGCACACGTCTGAACTCC
>CALFEN010000186.1 GCA_937950065.1 uncultured bacterium
TAAAAGACTTACACAGGAAGAATGAGAATTTCTTTTCAAGTTCATATATTTTATACCAATAGAGTTGAGAAGTCATGAAGTAAAAAAAGAAATATATAGACTTTATGCAATAGAAGCTTGATCTCCTAGAGAAGATGCAGATATAATAAGTAGTTTTTTATTAGCTCCTGAAAAAGATTTGACTCTTCAACGAAAAGCTCTTTTCAGTACTTTAGTGAATTAGATATAAAAAACATTATTACCCTTGGAAGATACTACTAGAAATATTGAAATCTTAAAAAATTTTTAAAATTGATTAAATATAAAATGCAAACACCAGAATCACCTACTAGATGAGCAGAAGCTTCTAATATTGAAGTTGAAAGATTAAGCCAAGAAGAAGCTGCAAGGCTTACTGAATTATTGAAAATATCAAAAGAAAATCTTACTCCAGAGCAAGCTTTGGAACTTGAAATTTTAACTATCATGGAAAAATGACTAACCAGAGAAGAAGCGGAATATTTTATTAATCCGTCCAATCTTGAACTCTCTGGTGAAATGAGTAAAAGACAAAATTTTCTATTTAATGTTGTAAATGGGTTAACTAGAAAAGAGGCGGCAAGACTCGCTGATCTGAATTATAAAAAAATAGAAGACTTAACTGATTTGGAAAATTGGGAACGACGCAGACTAAATACGCTCTTGCTACAATGAAGATTAGAATGAGAAAAAAGTTTCAAAAGAGAAATGGTAAGATGAGGTATGAGCGAATCAGTGGCAAATAAAGTTTTTGAATTATTGGGGAAATTGCCGGAAGAAAGAACAGAAGATGACTGGGTAACACTCCGCGAACTTTATATAAAATTATATTCAAAGAAATAAATTACACTTGAAAATACTACCGGAAACCATAAAATATACTAAACTTTGTTTTAGTATATTTTTTTTAGAGAAAAGAATGAAAGAGAATTCAAGAATTAAAAAAAAATTACGATTTGAATTTATAAAGTTTATAAAATCTTATTTTGTATTTCTTTTTTTTGTTGTAGCTGTTGTGATATTTCTTTGTTATACAGCTAAAATAAGTGATTTAAAAGATTATTTTAATATCTATATTTATCCAATATTATTAACTTGATTTTTTGCTCGGTTAATATTATATTCAAATATTTTATTGTATATAGAAAAAAGAAGTTATGAAATAAATAAAAAAGAATATGATTTAATGATAATAAAATTGGAAGAAATATCTAAATTAATATTTATTATGGATAGTCTATGGTATATGCATTTAAAAAATAAATTAGAAAAAAAATATTTATTAGTATTTAATGAGATAAATAGTGAATCAATTGAAAAGTTTAATTCTAATATATTGCTTTATTTCCCAGAATTCTATGCATTATCAAAAGATTTATTTTATTCATTTGATTTACGAAGAGAAAAATTAGTAAATAAAAATTTTTGAGGAGAAATTCCTGATTATTTAGTATTTAATGAAAAACTAATTAATCTTTTGTCTCAGTTAATTTTAATAAAAAAACAAATACTTGTAAATAAGTTGAATTGAGAATATAAAAATAAAATAGAGGAAAATGAAAATTATTATGATAAAGTATCAAATCTTATTGAAAAAGATGAGTACTATAAATATTATTGATGAAAAGAACTGTCTTGGTTTGATTATTTTAAGGATAATTTAGAAGGATGAAGATACTAAATTTTTTAAATAAAGCACTTGCTTTTATCACGATTTTTTTTATAAAGATATACCAGAAGACTTTGTCACCAGATAAATGACTTTGGTCGCCGCGACTCCGCGGTAAAATCTGCGCACACGAGCCACATTGTAGTGAGTATAGTATTCAGTGTTTGCAGAGATATTGATTTATTCCTTGATTTTTTAGAGCTATGGAAAGAGTATCCACATGTTTACCTTCAGACTACAAAAATTATGATCCTAGTTTTTACAAAGTAGTGTTTTTTTGCGGGTCTCCGATATGATTAAACTTCCTCGAAGCATTACACAATGATAACAGATATGACGTGGTCGGAGTAGTAACAATGCCTGACGTGCCGGTAGGCAGAGGCATGAAACTTCAATCAAACGTGATAAAACAAAAAGCACTAGAACTTGGTATAACTAATATACAAACTCCTAGTAAACTAAACCCTGATAAATCTGATGAAGGCAGGGACTTTGTCCAGTGGCTAAACAATCAAGATGCTGATTACTTGGTATTGATAGCTTATGGCAAGATCGTGCCCCAAGCTGTGCTTGATGCACCAAAGATAGCTCCGATAAACGTGCATTTATCTATATTGCCTGCCTGCCGTGGCGCCTCTCCTGTGCAAGCCGTTTTGCTTGCTGGCGAGAAGGAGACAGGTATTACTGTGATGAAGATCAATGAAAAAATGGACGAATGAGATATTATAAAATCTTTGAAATTTAATATAGATTTTACAGATACAGCAGTAGATATTATTGAAAAAATCACTACATACTGACCCAACTTCACAAATAAAGTTTTACGGGATTTTGCAAAAAAATATGAAGTAGCAACTCCGCAGGATCATAGTAAAGCCACTTACTGTAGCAAGATAGAAAAAGAGAATGCAAAGATAAATATTTTCCAGGATACTTTGGAAAGTGTATATAATAAATACAGAGCTTTTAAACTGCGACCAAAGATTTGGCTGGAACTTGATCAAAATTTTTCCAAACCATGACTTAGAGTTGTAGTGGAAAATCTAGAGCTTGATGAAAAATTATTTGAAGAAAATAAAAATCTGCCATTATTAAGCGCAGATTTTAGATTAAACAAAGCCGTGAAAATTTGGGAGATCAAGCCCGAAGGCAAAAAAACTATGACCTGGCAGGCACTTTGGAACGGGTATAAAAAATAAAAATTATCTAGGTATAAAACAGCGATAATATCATGATGCTGAAGATAATGCTCAAATACTATAAACTCGGTCTGAAGTTCTTAATAATAAAAATCCATAGTTCCGGCTTCCATTATTATATGAATAGGTATTTAAAACTATTTCATAAATTTGATAATGTATAATTTTTGGTAGCTATATATAGTTGATCCAATGTAGGCAGGGTTCATCAATATTTGGAATAATAATCCTGCACAGCAGCGAAATAAGTAAGATTTCATTCACTTGCAGTTAGAGATTTTTTGTGCCTTGTAGTTTTATTTTTCAGTTTTCTGTGATTGCATAATTACTTTAAAATCTACACTTATAGGTTTTTCTGTTCATTTAGAACTATCTATTCATTGAACCAAAATTTTTGCTTCTCATTTGGTTATAAAGTCTTTGCTTAATTTTATTTTTGCTGACCATGTCTTTTCTCATTCTTTGTGGTTTATGGCTTCAGCAAGATTTCATCAGACTATCATTATATTTATATTGGAGATATATCAGTCTGTACTTCATGTAATACTAAATATGTAAAAATTTCATTCTTCAGTATAAGGGATTTGTTCTATATCAAGTTCGCTGTCTTTTACTCAAGAAACAGTAATGTTTGATAGCTCTGATTGTGCACTGACTTTTTCTTTGGTAGTAGTGGATCAAGTTGCTGATGTTTCCTGTCATGTAGTGTCAGAAGTGTTTTCTGTAGAAACGGTTTTTTTACCAAAACATCATGTAAGCATAAATATACTTGATACAATAAGTAGATAGGTTATAATTTTTTTCATTTTTGGGTATTAATATTATAAATTTATTAATTATTATTTTAATGTTTTTATAAATTTTTTCAATATATTCTGGGGTAATGTAATTTATTATTTATAAGTTACTATTTTTCTAGTCATATTGATTAGATTTTTTAATCTTTTCAAATAACGATTTTGTAGAGTAATATGAGCTCCACAAAATTTATCATCAGAGCCGTTCATCAGTAACTAACGAAAGGAAGAGTAAGTCATGTGAGCGGTAAAAGTTTTACATTTACTCACATATTTACTATAGCTTGTAGTAATATCAGACTTATTATTCATATCCCTAGATTTTTGTAATAAGGATTTTTTACCTCTTCAGAGTTCTTGAGGAATGTGAACCCTAGGAAGAAATAAAGTAAGATTAGTATCATATCTCAAAAAAATCATATCTCCTCTGAAAATGCTGCAAACACAAAATCGCTTTGAGCCTCTGGAATGTATCCAAATTTTTGTAATCATTTACCATATCATTTACCAAAGGTTCCGCCTCATCATATGGATATGAGGGATTGCGTAATCTGCCATGAAATTCATCTTCAACTTTCGTCTACATTAGGATTTATAAAATATTCTATTCTCTCTCTAATATAATGAAACTGCATTCATATTGTTAGTCAGAAGACTATTCATAGTATCATAGTTGTGATAATGTATTTTATATTTCATCAACCATACCAGTACATAACTAAAGCTACAGGTCAGAGCACAAGCAAAGTTCAAAGATCAGGAATCTTGAGAAATATTAGGAAGAATATTCAAATTACAAAACCAAACATTATAAATCCTTTGAAATTGTCTAATAAATCTTTCTTTTTGACAAGCCATCAGGCAAGGAACATTACAAATGCCAGTTTAAAGATTTCTGCAGGTTGCAGGGTTCCAAGTCATGATATATAAAGCCATCATCTGGATCAGTTAAGTTCTATCCCAAGCGGAGTAAAAACCAAAAGCTGTAGTATCACTGCTCAAAAAAATATTTTATTTTTATGTTCTTGGATTTTTTTGATAGGCAAAAAATATACTCCTGTCGCTATTATTACTCAAACCACTAGACTGATAAGCTGTTTGAAGAAGTAATAATAATTGGAAGCATTGTTCATATGTCATTTTGCTACCATTTTTAGGGTAATTTGAAAACTTTCATATATGCTTACGCTATATATTGCAAGTATACCAAACGCTGTAAGCGCTATTCATATTAGTAATATAAATTTCTTATTTTTCATTATTTATATTTTCTTAATTTTTTTATCTAAATTTTTTCTTTGTTTTCTTGCTAGAATATTTAATATTTTTAATCAAAATCTATATTTTCATATTCATAATCTAGTGATAAATCTTAACATTTTTTCTCTTCTTGTAGTATCTAGAGAGTACGCCTCTGCAAAGAAATTATCAAAAAATATTTTATTTCTTTGATAAATATCTTTTTTTATAATATCTTGCATCAATATTTCTTCAGCATTTACAAATTCTGCTTTATCTAGTAGCTGTTTTGCCTTTTGGACTCCGATTTTTTTGATCAATTCATATTTTACGATTAATTTAAAAATGAGTTCAATTCTTTCGGCATGTCTGTGACTTGTGAGAAAAACAAGTTTTGACACTTTATCTATATCAATTAATTTTAATATATTCTGTATATTTTCCCATGTATCAAAAGAATCTTGTTCCAATATTAAATCAATTCACTCTTCATCAAATTCTTTAGATTTTTTTACGAAATCTGGTTCATTTAATAATTTATTTTCTATTATTTCAGCTTCTGTTGCTCAATTTTTACTTACTCATCAGCATGCTATCAATATATCAAAAGAATCTTGTTTTAATAATTCTATAGCGGCTAATGTTCTAGGACATTCTATTCATCAGTGTATGCACAGTATACTCTCTCACTCCGTGTTCATTATTATTTTATAATTATTATTATAGATTTAAAAATTCATTTTATAGTATATTTTGTTCCTGCTGTAATCCAAATAATATCTCATACTTTAGCGACTGTATTTTGGTCTACAATCATTTCTCACTGCAGCACAAAGTAAGCAATATTATTTGAAGTCTGTAGATTTTGCATTTCATCTTTCCATGTTCATACTGATATTTCTACGTTCCCTGTCTCCGGCACGTCAAGCATCTTTACCAAACTGTAATTTGGAGAAAGTTCAGATCGGAAGAGCACACGTCTGAACTCCAGTCACTAGCTTATC
>CALFEN010000187.1 GCA_937950065.1 uncultured bacterium
TGACAGGCTGACAGTGAAATCTCCATCTTTCCCGGTTTTATTGAATACTACTGGAGAAAGCACTACCTTATCACTTGATCCTAAAAATCTTGGAAGATTATCAGATATCATCACTTTTTTGTTGGTGATTATTGTAGTCCGTGCTATGCCAACTTTATTATCGGTTGGAGTATTTACCAATACCTCTATATCCCAGGTAGTAAGATTGTCCGGCAAGGCATCGGTCTCTATACTAAAATTTCCATTCGCATCTGTTGTAAAATCCGCTTTCCAAAAAGCTGTATCTTTAAATATTCATCTTTTGCTGTTAGATTTTCATCATTTAATATTTTCACCATCTCATCATTTTTCACCATGAGACATGTCTTTTACTTCCAATTTTTCTATCAAATTTTTGAGGGAAATATAAGTATATGTTCCCAAAAATCTCTTCATATCATAAAAAAATGCATAAGGATTTTTCTTTGGATTTCATTTGAGGGCAAGCACACTTTCATCAACTACAGCAATACTTCAGTTCGCGTTGACGACAGGATTCCCTGCGTTATCTTTTACAGATATGTTTAATTTTACCTTCTCTCTTGGTTTATAAAACTGTTTATCTGTCTGTAATTCTATTTTCAAATTCTTATATTCTGTAGAAACTTTTGTAAGACTTATGGCTCTTTTATATATAGGCAAGGGATTTTTGTCCTGACTTCATATCAACAAAGCTTTAACATAGATATTTGGATAGTATTCTTCTTTGATAGGGATAGAAATTTTGTCTCCAAAAGACTTAATATCATGTATAAAATAATCCAAAATTCCGTCATCTTTTTCTATTACTATAAGAGCCTTACCTGTATTTACAGGAGATTTAAGAGTATATTCCTGTGTATCTCATACATTCATTATCATTTTGTCTGATACCAAATCGGTTTTATCATTATTTCAAATATCCCAGACCATATATTGATCTCAAGCCACATAGACTTCACTGGAAGAAGAAAAACTCTGTCCGTTTGTTCAAGTGTATATAGCATTTATCTTGTATTCACCTTCTGACTTTGAAATAATATTAGATTCAAACAATCAACTGTTATTTGATTTTATATCAACTTCCTGCTCTACTGTTTCTTTAAGACTATAGTCATTATAAAAAATTCCGTCTACATCCTGTTTTTTGGCTACCTGCCGATCCAGCTTTATAAGTTGAAGTCTTAGATTAACATTTCATTTTCCTGTAGCATCTGTATTCAATGTTATTCATTTTACATTTATTCCACTTTTTTTGGTATTTCGGTAAGAAGCCTGTATTCATACATATCCATCTGTTTTGTGCAGCACTACCTGATAAGAAGCACTAACAAGTTTTTGTGTATCAGGATCTGTAACATCTGTACTAAAACTATATATCTTCTCTCACATCTTTGAATCTTTTGGAAATTCATATTTTAGCATATATTCCCCATTAGAATTTATATCAAAACCTGTGTATTCTAATACCTCATCGTCATAACTACATTCTCCCCAGTATAAACAATAAAAATAATCATATCCATTACCAAATTGATAGTCTGAATAATTCTTTGCATCAAAATAATAATCCTGTGCAAGAACTGAATATTGTCATTTAGCATTTATCATCTTCCCGCCAAAATAATATGTAGGAGCAACATTGATATCTATACTCTCTCCAAGTAATGCATCCTTTTTTTCAGAAGACATTTCCACTTTAAAAGTTGGTGTTTTATACTCTTCTATACTAAATACTGCTGTATTCGCTATTTCCACACCTGTATTTATAGCAAATTTAAATCTAAATTCTCCCAAACTTACATCTTTTGGGATAGTAAAGGAACCATTGAAATTAGAATTATCATCAATATTTATATCTACATCTTTTATAGATGCATAATTAGGATCTATCAATGATAACTTTCATTTTTTAAATTCAGCTTTTTTGAATCACTGCAATGTAAACTGCCTCAATATTCATTTGAAATAAACAGTATCTCAAGGTTTGTAAATAGGTCTATCTGTATAAAGAAATAGAAAATCTTTTTTTTCTGTTCATTCTCATAGATTATAACCAAAATCATAATTACTCAAACCATCATTATCAGAATCTAATATCCCAAAATAATTTCCATTTTGAGCTACTATCAAATCTGAATTTTTATCGATTTCATATATTGATTTATCTTTATCAAATTTAGTATTCAAACTCTTTACATCATATTTTTGAGTCTTGCTATTATAATTATATCACACAATGTTAAGATCGTTGACAACTTCTGTCCCACTATAATTGGTTGTAAACAACAATTTTTTATTTTCTGCAGATTCCATTCATAAAGCAAGATTTGATCTCACATACAATGTCATAAAAGTCTTATTGTCTCTATATGTTTCGACGTCATCATTTATACTTCATCTCACAAGGATAAAATTCTGTGAAAAATTCTCTCCTAATATATCATTCTCTATATCAAACCGATTATTTGTGAGATTCCAATAATCTTTTTTCACTGGTAACTTTTTCGTAACTTCTTTCAAACATTTAGGATTATATGTCTCTTTCCACTTATAAGCATTTATCTTATAATCAAGATAACCACTAATATCCATCTGACAAATATTTATAGTAGCTTCCTCCATATTTATAGTCTGTAGATCCAAAACTATAGGTATATTACTCGGAATTACGTTTAGCGGCTTATTCATTGAAGTATAAAGATATTTATCTATTTCTTGAAGTCATTTAGTTTCTACCTCTTCAATAAAATCTTTACCAAGTTGATTGCCATATCTATCTTTAATTTTTGCACTTAAATTTATAGTATACTCGGTGTAAGGATTGAATCTTGTATTAAGTTCAAAAAGATATTCTCCTTCCTTGGCATCAGGACAATATCAATTTTTCAATAAAAGTTTATTTCTAGCATCCTGTCAAAGTCATTGTAAATCTTGATATAATGACCAGATATCCCTTTCTATATGAAAACTTGCTATACGTGATGAAGGAGTTGTAAAAACTTTATCATAGGTTTTAGCTTTGGGATCAAGGTAGTCCAGCATATCAGCATATGATATAGGATTATTAAAATAAAAACAAGATTTGTTATAATCAAGATATCTAAAACTTGTAAGTTTTAATTTAGGAGATGTTTTGTACTCATTTACTATATTCTCTTTCATACTTGGACTCAAAGATTTTTTGATTATAAGTTTATATACCTTATTGTTTGAAAGACTATATTTGAGGGAAATTCTTACTCTCTGTTTATTTTCTATTTCTCAAGTTTCATTTCACTGATTATCATATTGCTTTTCTTTGATATAAGAAATATTATAATCCACGCTTTTACCATCAGATGATACAAAATCAAAATTAGCCTTATTCAAATCTACTGGTTCTTCAAAAGTCAGATAAAAAAGCATATCATTATTTGGTAAATATAAATAATCATAATTGGACCAATACGGACGCTCTACGCCAGCTTTTCTTAAACTTATATATTGAGTATCTACCAAAAATCCTGTTTCAGAAAAAACTTTTTGGTAAATAGCCACGTTATCCAAAAATGGATATGAATTTAATGGAGTATAATTATCTCAAGTCAAATTTATATTTCAATATTTAGGTTTTATTCATCATGATATTTTAAAATCATAAGACTGAGAATAAATAAAATTCTCATTTTTCAATTTTAATATAAAATTTGTTTCAGAACCAGAAAGTGCTGTAATATCAACATCTTTGACTGTATTTAGTTGTTTACCATTTATATTTTCTGTTGATCTAAAAATTATCCTTGATTTAAGTTCATTAATATCTACAGGAAAATTAAATGAAATAGGGACTCAATCTTTGGCTCTAAACTTATTTTGATAACCTACTGAAAGTTTTAGTTTAGGAGTTTTTATCTTTATCTCCTTTCATTCTTTAATAGGATAAAGAAGTCATGGTTTATCTATCACTTTGATAGTATACTCTGTAGCTCCGGACAAAGTGCCTTGCGGTATAAACTCCAAAACACTTGTAGTAGTCCATTTACATTTTCATTCTATATTTGGAGATATTTCCAACGGACAAGGCAATTCATCTCTTTTGTCTAAATTAGTCAAAGGGACTACAGGCATATTAAAAAATACTGCAATATTCTGACCAAGATTTTGGACATCTCATTCAGGAACAATTTTTAAGACTTTTACTCCGCTAACTACTTCCAAAGTCATGGTATATTCTTTATCAAGTTTTTTACCATCTAGAGATTTTATATTTTGAGAAACGGTCACTGTATATTCTTTGCCTACTTCCAAATTTTTGGTCAAGCTGTATCTTATAGTATTTCCACTGATAAGCTGAAGATTACCGTCCACAGATGGAGATATCTTAAAATTCTGATTGGTTATAGTAGATGGATCAAGTTCTTTAGAAAAAGAAATGTCGATTTTTCCTATATCAAAAGGAATTTTTCTATAGTTCAAATCAAAATTTGCTGATAAAACTTTTGGAAAAAGATCTTGTGGAGTAAAAATCTTATAAGTTTTTTGGGCAAAAAATAATATACTTCACAATATTATGACTCACAAAAAAGATAATATAAAATATCTATATTTCTGCCAGTTTGAGTTAAAAAATTTCTTCCATTCAAAAGATTTTTTTCAAGTTTGAGTTAAATTGTCCTGTATTTCGGTTGTTTCAGGACTGAGCTGTTGGTCTTCTTCTTTTTTGGCCATTTTTATTGTATTATAATTAAAAATTTTTTAAACTGTTTTGGTAACATATTTTCTTATCTCAAATCTCTTATACAGACATTATAACACTGCTAAATATTCAAGTGGCATTTAGAAAACTCGTTCTCAAGTGCAGTTATATTGTTTTTTCTATACAAATATTGTTATAATAAACGTACTGATAACACTAATTCACCTCAAAAAAACTGTCCGATTTAGCAATCTCTTGTCAATTTTTGTAAAGTATTACTTGCAAACTATGCCTTCACTGTACCAAAGACAACGCATCGTCTCTATATATTTGTCCATCTACTATTCGTATGTAAGAATTATAATCAAAATTGGTATCAAAATCAAGCTTTATTTTTTGATTTAAATCTGAAATCTTGGGATCATACTTATAAACGGAGTCTTTCACTGGTGAAATAATCTCTACAAAATCTTGTTGTTTTGGAGTCAAATTTGCAGGATCATTCTTTACTTCATTTTTTTCAAGATAATAAACCAACTTTTTAAATATCTCTCACAGATCGGAAGAGCGTCGTGTAGGGAAAGAGTGTAGATCTCGGTGGTCG
>CALFEN010000188.1 GCA_937950065.1 uncultured bacterium
TCGCATTCATATCAGCCGTATCAAAGATTGTATTTAATAATTCTTTATCATAATCCCCAAGCATATTTTCAGCAGCATATTGTTTTAGCATTGTTCACTTTAGAGCATCAAATACTGTACTTGCATAAATCATATTAACTTTAGGCAAATCAGTTATTTTTTTACATTCAACTATAACTGTATTTTTTATAAAGACATAAAGTTTGGCTCTAAATGAGTCTAATGAAGGCATCATTTGAGCAAAGAAAAATTCATACGAACGTCCGTTTAGTTCAAAATCAGAATTCACAGGCTCACTTTTAGATAATTCGGATTTATGATCGTTTCCCCAACTTACCAAAAAAGTCAAATGTAGATAAAGTTTGGAAATATTATTTGTCTCTACTGCTTCAATAAAATCTCAAGATATTGGTCTAAAAATAGGATTCTCTACCATTACTTTATAAAATTCTGTTTCTTTAAGTGTTTCAAAAAATCTCGCAGAATCGAAACTATCAAGTTCTCATATAAGCTGCTGCACAGTGTCTGGCAAAGTTTCAGCTATATTTCTTGCTTGATGTAAACATTGTTCTAACGACAATTGAGGAGTCTCTTGCATTTATTTTAATTAAGATATAAAACTATTTTAGTATATAAGTATTTACTATATAAAGTCAATATATTTTTTTAAATAATACTCTTTTCATAATTCTTTAGTTCATGAAAAATATATTATTTTCATATAGAAATACAATATCGTTGTAAGAAAATTGTAAATTCAAATTTTTTTAATAAATAATATATTTGATTTTTTAAAAAAAATCATTATAAAGGAATCAATCTAAAATTTTAATCTAGTCATTGCAGGAGTAAAGTTAATTATTTCTTTAATAATCCGTGCAGTGATGTGAATTTCACACATCAAATTTGATAAAAAATTATTTTTTTCCGAGCAATGACAGTTAGTTTAGATTATATCTTTTTACCTTCAAAATTTCACAAAAACGCTTGATTCTTGTAAATTTTGTATTAAAATAATATATATTTTTATAAATTAATTAATAAAAACTAAAAATGATAGATTCAACTATAAATTCAAACATCAAAATTGATTTTGAAGCAAAACCTCCGAAAAAAAGGAGAAGAGAACCAAAAAATGATTTCGTAGCAAGTTTTAGAGAAACTCCAAGTACATGATCAGAAAAACCTGTAAGAATTATCCCTATGTGATGACTTGAACAGGTAGGTCAAAATATGACCATCGTAGAATATGAAAACGATATACTTATAATAGATGCAGGTATGATGATGCCTGGCTGAGAAGTATATTGAGTGGATTATATTATCCCTGATATATCATATCTCAAAGACAAAAAAGATAAGATAAGATGAATAATAATAACCCACGGACATCTTGACCATATTTGAGCACTTAAGCACATACTCCCAGAATTAAATTATCCAAAAGTATATGCAAGTATGCTAGCAACATGACTTATCAAAAAATCACTTGAATGAACACCAGCAATGAATGCTGCAGAATTCCAGGTAGTAAACCCAGATATAGATATATTATCACTATGAGTATTCAACGTGGAATTTTTTAGAGTAAATCATAGTATCCCAGAACCTATGGGACTTTCTATTTATACTCCAAAATGACTTGTAGTTCATACATGAGATTTTAAAATAGATTTTACGCCAGCTATAGACAAAACTGCAGACCTTGCAAAAATCGCAAGAATATGACAGGAATGAGTAAAAGTTTTGATGTCTGATAGTACAAATGCTACCAAACCTTGAAAATCTCCTTCAGAACTACAGGTATGACAAAGTCTCGAACAAATTATCAAAAATTCTAATTCAAGACTTATCATAGCAACATTTAGTTCTTTGATATGAAGAATAGCACAGATCATAGATTTTGCAGTAAAATACAACAAAATAGTCTTTCTTTCAGGAAGATCTATGGTAAACAATATCGAAATAGCCAGACAACTTGGTTATGTAAATGCCCCTCAATGAATAATAAGAAAAGTAAATAGCGATATAGATGCTTTACCAGATGACAGAGTAATAATATTGACTACTGGAAGCCAGTGAGAAGATTTTTCAGCGTTGGTGAGAATAGCCAAATGAGAACATCCTCAAATCAAAATCAGACCAAAAGATAAAATATTACTTTCATCAGTACCTATCCCAGGTAATGAAATGGCTGTGGTAAATATGATGAACGATCTTATCAAAAAATGAGCTGATGTAATAACAAATAAAGACCTTGATCTGCACGTATCAGGACATGGTTATCAAGACGATTTGAGAATGATGCTTTCTTTGGTACAGCCGCAATATTTCGTACCTGTACACGGTGATTTATATATGAGATTTGCTCACAAAAAAATCGGTACAGAACTTGGGATAGAAGACGAAAAAACTCTCCTTGTAGAGAACTGAAGTATAATAGAAGTATATGATGATAAAGTAAAACTTGCTCCAAAGAGATTAAAAATGGACGTAGTAATGATAGACTGACTTGGAATAGGAAGTATGGCTGGAGAATATGTAATGAAAGCCCGCCAGATAATGTCCCAAGACGGTATGGTAGCTCTTATATTTAAAGTAGACTCAAAAAATAAGCAGCTTGTATGAAATATCCAGATAGAATCAAGATGATTTGTGTATTCTGCAGAAGTCAAAAAAATTCATACAAATATAGTAGATTTTGCTAAAAAAAGATACTATGAATTATTGAAACAAAAAAAAGAAGTTAAGGATGTTCTCAAAGAATTAAAAGAAGAACTTAACGAATTTTTGACAAAAACAGTTGGAAGAGTACCGATGATAATACCTATGTTTGTATATATCAATAGAGACCCTGCAGGAAATATCAAAGATGATATGCCTACAGAGGATGCTTTAATCTGAATGACATTGGATGAACAACCAGAGACTACAGACCAAATTTAAAAAAAAGAAAAAAAAATCTAATATATTTATTTTTATATTGCTTTTTGTAGGGATTACTATTTTTGTTGTGTCCAAAATTTTAACACGAATAGTAAACAAAGAAATTTCCCTACATCAAGAGATAACTATAAATGAAGGAAACTGAATTACAGATTTTTATAAAAATATCTGAAATTTTGACGCTATTTCATTTAAAACATATCTAAAAGATAATAATATAAATTTGGATAATATTAAACCTTGAAAATATACATTCAGTTGAAATTACAGCAAAACACAACTTATAGAGATGTTTAGAAATTGACCAAATGATAATGATATAACTTTAAGACTTTTGGAATGATGAAATATTTATAATTATGATCAGGCACTTTCGTACAAAGGCTATATAAGCACATGAGACTATATCGCTTTTGTACAAAATCCTGAAATTATAGCGAAATACAAAAGTAAGTACCAATTTTTGGCAAAATCTTGAGACATAACTACTCTTGAAGGATTTTTATATCCAGACACATACATCATAGCCAAAAACAAAGATTTAATTGACCAACTTGTATATCTACAACTAGAGAATTTTAATACAAGAGTACGGGAAAAATATAAGGATGAACTAATAAACTTGCCAAATAAACTGAAAGATAATGGATACAGGGAACTCAATTTTTATCAAATTATCACTTTAGCCTCTATTATAGAAAAAGAAGAATGAAATCCTCAAAATAAACCTATAATCGCAGGTATCTTTCTCAATAGACTCAAAGCATGACGGAGGTTAGACGCTGACGTTTCTCTCTGCTATTGACTCAAAATGTCATATCTTGACTGCACCAAGACAGTGATAGCTGAAAATATAGATGATAAGACAAATAAATATAATACAAGAAAAGTTAAATGAATCCCTCCATCCCCTATCTGAAATCCAACTGCAGACACTTTTGAATGATTGATAAACTTTAAAAAAACAGAATACATGTTTTATTTACACAACAAAGATGGGATAATAGAACCATCTGTAACCAATCAAGAACACTCTGAGAAAAAATACGAAGAACTAAAAAATTAGGAATAAGCACCTAATAACTGCTACTCTAATTTTTTGAATTTCTTAAACCAAAATTTTTTAACTTTATTTGTGAAATTAAAATAATTTTTGTTATAGATTATTGTATATAAATTTTGTGTAAAAAAAACTTGACATATATTTATATTATCAGTATAATTATTATATGATTAAGATTTTATAATATAAATAATAACAAATATGACATTTAACCTATTTGAAAAGAAACCTCAATCACCATTTGGGTTGACATGACAAACTGATAAAAGACATATAAGTATAGATTGAAACCCTATACACATGTTTTATACAGATCTACAAGAACAAGACTGAAAATTAAATCCTGTATTAAAAGGATTTTTGGAGACACAAGAAAAAGAATTTGATGAATTATTCGACATCTCTCTTTAATTATTTTAAAAGTTAAAATACAAATAAAATGCAATTTAAACTAAATCAGAAAAACAAAAAACAAAGATTGAAAGAATTTCATGATAATTTAGTTTTTTTGGAACAAATTAGCGGTGGGAAAACTTGAGACCAAAATTATGTATGACTACCATTGCCAAGCAAAGAATTTTTGGCAATGATAATAAATGATCCTAAATTAAAATTACCTAGGAATATTGATTTACAAACAAAACTGGCCTATAAAAAAGAAATGATGAATCTCTTAAGATGATTTAATATTAGAATATATCTTTTTTTAGCAAAGATATTCTACAAAGTAAAAAAAATAATAAGCTTACCAAGTGAAAGCTGCCCATTTGATCAGGAAGAGATGAGATTAATATCTTCAATACAATCAAGAACACAAAATATAGCACAAAATATGTATTGAATTACAAATTACAAATATTATCAAGACATAATATCAAACGGTTAAGAAATATTTTATAAAATTTCAAAAAACTACCTCTTTTATAGGTAGTTTTTTTGTCCAAACAAATATAATTATCTCTAAATTTTATAATTTTTATAGTATTATAAATCTTGAGCTCTAAAATAATCAATGGTTTTTTTGAGTCAATCATCTAATTTCATAACTGGCTCCCGATTTAATATCTGTTTTGCCAAAGTTATATCTGCCAAAAGAATTTTTGGAGGTTCATTGTAATATGTCTTATCATCTGATTTATCTTTAAATACTATCTTACTTCTGCTTTGAGGAAGTAAAGATAATATCCTTTCGGCTATTTGTTTAATAGTTATCTCTGTTGGAGATCAAAGATTTATAGGTCAAATAAATCAATTATTCACCTTCATAAGCAATATCAAAGACTCTATCAAATCATCGACATACTGTATTCAAAGTTTTTTATTAACATCTCAATACAATACTATATTTTCACTTTTTAAAGCTTTTATTATCATGTAACTTATAAGTTTACCGTCCATAGCTTTCATATTTGGTCAATACGTCTTAAATATCCTAGCAATCTTTATATCAACACCATATTCTTTGTGGTATGACATAAATATTGTTTCTGCAGCTCTTTTCCCTTCACTATAAGAATTATTTACATCTATTGTATCCACACTTCATGGATAATCCTCTTTTGGCATAGAAACTCCTTCTCCATAAATTCTGGAAGTAGAAGCCTGCAAAACTTTTGCCTTTACCCTAGTAGCAAGTTCAAGCATATTTACAGATCACATTACCGAAGTCTTTATAGTTTCAACTGGATTTCTTTGCTTATGTTGAGGATAATTCGGACAGGCAAGATTATAAATTTCATCTACCTGTATAAAAAAAGGCTGCGTAATATCATGCAATACAAAAGAGAATTTGGGATTACCAAGTAAATCATAAATATTTGATCTATCAGATCAAAATAAATTATCAAGACATATTACTTCATGTCATTTTAGTAATAATTTCCTACAAAGGTGTGATCCTATAAATCACGCTCATCAAGTAACTAATATTTTTTTCATTTTTTATGTTTTTTAAAAAAGGGCAAAACGCCCCCTTATTTATAAAAAGTTTTGTACCAATCCATAGTTATTTTTATTCACTCTTCTATCTTGGTAGTCGGTTGCCAACCCAGTTTCTCTATAGTATAATCTATATTCGCCCGAGTAGCAGGCACATCTCCAGGCTGGATATCCATATAATTTTTTATAGCCTTCTTCCCC
>CALFEN010000189.1 GCA_937950065.1 uncultured bacterium
AAATTTTTTAAAAAATACAAAATAGATGCTATTTTTACAAATAGATCTTACTGACCTTATGGATCCAAAAGAGATTTTTTGATAGCTAAGCTTTGTAAGCAGTATGGAATAGATTTTAATGTTTATGATGATTTTTTGCTTGTAGAGCCGGAGCAGGTGAGTCCTACCAAAGTTTTTACTCCATATTTCAAAAAATGGCAGAAAATAGATAAAAAAGAAATGCTACCAGAACCAAAAAATATAGACTGTCCAAAAATTTATATCAAACCGCGAATCCAGATAATTAAATATTTAAATTATGATAAAATTTTTTTCTGGGATATAAATTTCACCGACCAAAGACTAAAAAACTTTAATTTCTCAAATTATGAAGATACAAGAAATTTACCATATTTAGATTGAAGTTCCAGACTTTCGCCTTATATCAGATTTTGAATTATTTCTATTAGGCAGCTTTATCACAAAGTCAGAGCCTCTGACAATGTTTGAGCACAGACTTTTGTATCGCAGCTTGCGTGGAGGGATTTTTGGAATCATATTTTTATTAATTTCCCAGAGACGTATTTTTTAGAATTTCAGACAAAAAAAAGAGATATTGCATGGCAAAATAATGAAAAATTATTTGAATCATGGAAAAACTGAATGACGTGATATCCTATAGTAGACGCTGGTATGAGACAGCTAAAACAAGAGAACCGAATGCACAATAGAGTCAGGATGATAACATCTTCATTCTTAACCAAAGATTTACTGATAGACCGAAGACGGTGAGAAAGGCATTTTGCGAATTACCTGCTGGACTATGATAGTAATTTGAATACGTGAAACTGGCAGTGGGCAGCATCTGTTGGAGCAGACCCCAAACCACTCAGGATATTCAATCCTGTGCTGCAAGCAAAAAGGTTTGACTCGCATTGCGAGTATATAAAAAAATATATTCCAGAATTAAGAAATATTAATGCAAAGCAAATACTTGATCCTTTAAATAATAACTTGTGATATGCTGCACCCGTAGTCAATCACTACGAACGTAGTAAGCTTGCCAAAACGTTGTATTATAATATTAATTAGTTTTTTCAATTATATTTTTTATGGTATCCAAGAACGTTTTTCGTTCAGGGAGAATATTTATGTTTTTTTGGGAAATGAACAGAATATAGTATCAATTTTTTGTTTTGATAAAAAATTTTTTTTGTTTTTTGTTTGTAATTTTTATAGTAATTTTTTTCCCGTTTTTAATATCAAATATATACATATTAAAATCTTTTGTATTTTTTGGGGATGCTAAACTAGTTATTTTGTATATTATTATGCTTTCAATTTTTTGTCATTTTGTTATTCAAAATATTTCATTTATTTTTATGTGTTCTTTTTCCTCTTTTATATCCATGTGTTTTTTATAAAATAGTTTATGTATTTTCTTCAAAAAATTTATTTGTTGTTTATCAAATTTAAAATTTAATTCATTAGATACTCTTTTTTCATCATTGTATTCCAAGATATAGTCGTAAATATATCTTAATCTTTTTTTTACGTCCAAGAAATATTTGAGCTTGTCTAATGTATCTGCGTCTATCTTGAATTTTCAGGAAAAAATTTTTTGAATAGCAGCATTTGTCTCGTTTAAATTTTGATCTACTAGAAGACATGTCTTTCAATCTTTTGCCATGACAATTTCGTTCATATAGTTTTTATTTATTATAATGTACTTATTTCATCGTAGAGCATTACTAAACCTGGATCCTCAAAGCATTTCTATATTATTTTTATCTTTTTCATATGAAAATAATATAATAAAAGTATCACATTTGTTTATTGTTTCAAGATATTCTCAAGTATAGGATTTTATAATATTTAGATTTGGATGTCTAAAATGAATTTCTTTGTGTTTTCATTCATGATAAGGACATCCTTTGACATATATTTTATTTGGTATTCGGAAATTTAGATGGGGATTTGATTTAACAATATCTTCTATAAGATCAAAATCATAACTATTGTGTCATAGACTTAAGAAAATATTTTTATTGGGTAATTTATTTAGAGGCTCTTTGGGTATAATTGATTGATTTAGGACACTTGATACCGGTAGTAGTGAAATATGCTTCTCGTCTATTGAGTTTAACTCAATAGCGTTTTTTGTGTTCCCCCATAGTTCTGTAAAATAGAAGCTTTCTTTGAAATATTTTGATATTTTTTTTATATTCAAAAAGGATTTAAAATTATATATTATCATGACTAGATATTTGTCTTTAATTTTTTCATGTATAGTTTTTAAATATTTTAAAAATTTCTCTATCACTTCTTCCAATTCGTGATTCATATCTATGTAACATATTTCACTATCATCTGTATCGTTTATGATCAAAGAATTATTTTGTATTAAATATTTTAAATCTCATTTGAATTCACAGATTTCTTCAGAAAATCTTTTAGTAATATGGTAAAAATTATTTTTCATGTTTATATCGTTATTTGATAATATCTAATTAAATTTTTATATATATTGATAGTCTTTATTTTAGGTGATTCATTAATTTTGTCCTTTATTATAATTTTCCTCGTTACGATTCCAAATTTTCTAGATTCTTTTTAATACTGTGTAAGAATTTTTCAAAATTTTCAGTTACAACTGTAGATCTTCATTCAAAGGAGACAAAGTATCAGTTGTTAAGTTTAAAAAATAAGTGCTTTTGTTTTTTTTTGGTAATATATATTTTAATCTTTTTAATTTCTTTAGTGTCCAATATATATATTCTAAAAGAATTTTTTTTCTTCTCTTTTAAAACAGTTATTTTGTATATTATTATGTTCTCCAATTTTTGTCATTTTGCTATTCATCAAATTTCATCGATTTCCATTCCTTCATCGAGATTCAATGTTTTTAAATATTCTTTATCAAACTTAAAATTTTCTATCTCATCATTCTTCTTTTTCTCATCATATTCTATTATATAACTGTATATATATTGCAGTCTGTACTCCATATTCATAAACTTTCTGATTTTTTCTATTTCATATTCATTTATCTTAAATTTTCAAGAGTATATTTTCTCAAAGGCTTGGGCTATACTTTCTTTGCTTCAGTCCACAATTAGGCATGTAGATTCATTCTTGGCCATAACTATTCTATTTATATAATTTTCTGTTGTTATAATATATTTTCTTCCTCGTAAAGCATTGGATAATCTCAATCCTCAACGCATTACACTTTCTAGATTTTGTTCTTTGTTAAAAATGGGGATAAAGACCACGTCACATTTATTGAAAGCCTCCAGATATTGAGGAGTAAAAGATTCTACTAAATGTAGATTTTCAAATTTAAATTGGATTTTTTTTTGGATTGATTTTTTATTATTACTTCCGCAACAATAAAATTTATTGGGTAAGAAAAAATCTAAATCCTTTCTTTCTATTATAAGTTTTTTTACATTTTCTAGGTCATCTGATCCATTTCATACACTTATAAACACGTTTTTGTTTGGTAGTCCGTGTAAATTATAACGTGGAATAATTCCTGAATTTATTTTGTTAAATACTGGCAATAGACTTACGTGTTTAGTATCTATTTTTCAAAGTTCTATAGCTCATTTAGTGTTTACTCGTAGTTCAGAAAAATAAAAGGTTTCCTTGAAATATTTTGATATTTTTTTTATTTTATTGATGGACTGGAAATCATATACCAAGAAAGCTAGATATCTATTTTCAAAATCTTTTTTAAAGATTTCTAGATATTCTATTAAGTATTTAAAATTGTTCTCTATAGTCCGATAGTAATCAATATAACAAATTTCGCTTTTTTTATTATCTTCCAAAAAATTTGTTGTGAGCTCTATAAAATGATTATCATCTAAAGACATAGAGGGATAATATTCAGAGAAATTTTTATTAATATAAAAGAATTTATTTTTCATGTCTATATAATTATTTAATAATTTTCAATGATATTTTTAATAGATTTTGCTAAATTTTCCATATCTTTAGATATTAAACTGTTTTTGTTTTCAAAAAATATATAGTATCCATTGTTTGTTTTGAGGAAAAACTTTTTTTGTTTTCTGTTTGTTATTCTTAAGATAATCTTATTAGTGTTGCTCAAATCTAATATATGTAGGCTTATTTTTTTTATTTTATTATCTTCAAATAAATTTATTCTATAAATGATTCAACTAAATAATTTCTCTCATTTTTTGATTCATAAAATTTCTATAATTTCTTTTCATTCTTCTTGAGATGATTTTTTTAATAGATTTAATTCTTTTTCTTCAAATTTAAAATTTTTTTCACTAGAAAGTCTAGCTTCTTCGGTATAATTTAGTATATAATTATATATATATTTTATTCTGTTTTCATAGTCCATAAGAAATCTTATTTTACTTAATGCTTCTTGATTTATTTTGAACTCTCAAGAGTAAATTTTTTTCAAAGCGATATTAATTTCATCAGTTGTTCATTTTACAATAAGACATGTTTCATTGTCTTTAGCCATTACTATTCTGTTTATATAGTTTTCGGTCATGATAATATATTTGTTTCCCCGTAATGCATTTGACATTCTAAATCATCACACCATTCAAGATTCTATTCTATTTTTTTTATTTACCAATGGTAAGAGAACTAGGTCGCACTTATTTAAAGCTTCAAAATATTGTTCAGTATAAGATTTTATAATATTTAGGTTACTGAATTTTAAATTAAAGTATATTTTTTTTTTAGATTTTTTGAAACTTCAAATTCAAAAAGAGATGTCTGGAGCCCGGAAATTTAAGTATGGATTTGATTTTATAATATTACTTATTAGTTTAAAATTATCACTTCAATGTCACAGACTGATAAATATGTTTTTATTAGGGATCTTTTCAATATTTTTGCGTGGAATTATTTGTAAATTTGTGTTTGTAGATACAGGAAACAGTGAATATGCCTCTTTATTAAGTTTGGACAGCTCAAGAGTATTCTCTTGAGATAACCGTAATTCAGAAAAATAAAAAGTTTTTTTAAAATATTTGCTAATTTTTTGTATGTTTTTTAGATTCTCACAGTTATATATTACTATTGCTAGATATTTATTTTTTACTAGATCTTTAATTTTTTCTAGAAATTCAACAAGACTATTGATGTTTTTTTCTATTTCATGGTTAAAATCTAGATAACAGATTTCGATATTGTTATTATCCTCAATGAATTTCATAATTGGAGAAATTAGAGATTCAGTATCTTTTAGGTTTGGACATCTTTCCAAAAATCTCTTTGTAAGATAAAAGAATTTTGTTTTCATATTGATTTTAGATTTATCCTAAAAGAATTTTATTTTTGATTTTTTTTAAAGTCTCTTTATCGGTTATGGGGTTTACCGTAGTGTCTTTGTAATATTCATCTTTCATAAAGATCCCTCCGCAAATTTTTCTTATTGCACAGTTCTTACATTCTGGATTATATTTATATTTAAATCATTCAGGTTTTTGTTCTAAAATATCCCTTTCATCCAAAAAAACTATTTTTCTGGATTCATCTTTAACTATTTTTCTTACTTCTGTATTGACCCATTCGTATCATGGGATTTTGCATAGAGGTATTTTTTCTATCCTAAAAGTATTTCATATACTTTCCAGATATCAAAAAGTTTTTACTAGTTCGTCGGTTATAGTGTTTAGATCAGGAAGAGATTCCAAGGCCTCTTTAGTTTTTTTCATTACTTTGGGATCTAGGATATTCCAGACAAAATGTTTTATTTTAGGATTTACTTTTTTTATAAATAATACATTTTTGTAAAGATGATTTTGATTAAATTTCGAGATAGCAGTAGTTATTTGAGTTTCTATTTTATACTTTTTTAAGTTTAATAATGCTTTTATCATATTGGTATAAGCACCATCAAAATCTCTTATATAATCATTTAGGTTTTGTTCATAGGTATATCGTGATATGTGCACAATTTCTATTCAAATGTCACTTATTCTTTCTGTAAAATCTTCTTTAGCAAATCCAGTACCGTTTGATATTATTCTTGGTTTTAGTCAGTATTTATGTACCATTTCAATTATTTCAAAAACTTTTGGATGAATAGTAGGTTCTCATCATGTAAGGATCACAGAATCATATCAACTATTTTTTATATTTTCGAGTCATTTTTCTACTTCTTCCATACTCATCATTTTGCCGAAAGAAGGATTTGAACAATAGATACAGTTGTGATTGCATATTCTATTTATTTGCAGGTATCATATTACGGACATTATTTTATGGGTTTTAGTATTTTAAATCAGTATTTTTTTATTATATTTATGTGTATTCATTTGCATTTTTTATTCAATCCGCAAAATGTACATTGAGATGATTTTATCATAAATCATTCGTCCATAAATCGGTCTAT
>CALFEN010000190.1 GCA_937950065.1 uncultured bacterium
ACCACCGAGATCTACACTCTTTCCCTACACGACGCTCTTCCGATCTATAATTATATTATAGATTTTTATAATGTTTATAATTATCTATAAAGTATTTTTTGTTTGATACAAAAGATTTTCTCTTGAAATTTATAATAATATCTTTAATTATATATCATAATAATTATTTTTTAAAACAAAATTTATGATTTGAAAAAAATTAATTTCTATAGTTTTACCCTGCTATGGAGAAGAAAAAAATATATACAATACTTATACTAGTCTGTTGGATGTTTTGAAAACCATCAAAAAATATGATTTTGAAATAATTTTTGTGAACGATGGAAGTCCTTTAAATGACTGGTTTGAAATAGCAAAACTCGCTGCCAAGGATAAAATTGTAAAAGGCGTAAATCTCAGCAGAAATTTTGGTAAAGAAATCGCTATCACTGCGGGGATAGAATTATCCAGAGGAGACGCTATAATTACGTTGGATGCCGACGGACAGCATCCGGTAGAAAAAATCCCGGACTTTATCCATGCATGGGAAGAATGATATGATATTGTCTACAACAAAAGACCAAATATCAAATGAGCAAGTTTTATCAAAACTTTTAGTTCAAAGATTTTTTACTATTTTTTTAATAAAATATCTGATTTTAAGCTTGAACCTTCTACTACCGATTACAGACTGCTGGACAGGAAAGTAGTAGATGTTTTTGTATCTTTCAAAGAAAAAAACAGAATCTACCGCGGACTGGTAGACTGGATAGGGTTTAACAAAAAAGCTTTGATTTTTGATGCTCTGCCAAATAAAGAATGAAGAAAAGCAAGTTATAACTTCTTTAAGCTTTTGAAACTTGCTATGGATAGCGTAACATCTTTTTCACTGCTGCCTCTCAAGATAGTATGATATATGTGAATACTTATAAGTATTTGAAGTTTTTTGCTTTTTATTTTTATGCTGATAGACAGGAATTTTGGCAATAAGCTTCATTTCTCCAACATAGCTTTTGCTGTAGTCATAAATACACTGCTTATATGAATAGTGCTCGTAAGTCTCGGTCTTATAGCTCTTTATATAGCCAATATCCATGAAGAAGTATTAAATAGACCATTATATATAGTAAAAGAAAAAATCAATATAAAATAATCCATAGATATTATTTTTTTAATAATTTTTCTAAATCGTAAATGTGAGTTTTAGCTGGTTGAATGAAAATCTTCATTCATTTCAAGTTAGAATTAATAAATTTATTAAAATCTTTTAGTGCTAATTCATAATTACAATACTTTTTGTAATTTATCAACCCTAACCAAAAATAATATTGAACTTTAGAGTCATCCTCTTTCAGTATTTCATAGATAAACTTCTGAATGTTATTTAAAAAAAGTTCTTCAAATGTTTGATCTTTTTTTAATACATTTTTCATTTCTCTATAAGCATATTCATATTTTTCTTCTCGTAGTAATATAAAAATTCTATTATATCTCCGTTCAATAGAATCTCTATTAGCCATTTTTCAAGCTTTTCTCAAAGATTTTAAAGACTCTACTATATCTTTTTTATAAGAAAATTCATATATGGCTTTTTCTAGAAATAGTCAATAATTAGGATTATATTTTAATCATGTCTCTAAATATTCTTCCATTTCAATAAATTTCTTGTTTTCAAGATAATACGAACAAATTATATATGATTCAAGAGGTATAAAGTCATACAGTCTTTCTTTTATTTTGGTAAAATATTTTATATCATTATTTGTTTTTACTTTTTCGTCAGGATTAATAGACTTTATATCTTTGATTAAAGATGTGTGTAATTCATATGCTAATAGAGGATTGTGTGAATATAAAGAAGCAAATCCTATTATATATTTTGCTACTAAAAAATTTAATTTTCAAGTAGATTTGATTCATCAAAATGCATATTTTTTTTGTATAGAGATATCTTTCGGATATAAGTATGCAAAATCTTTTTTCAATTTCTCTTGTATAATAGGATGTGAAATATCATGAAAGATAGCTCACTTAGTTTCTATAAAATATTTTTCTTCTCATTCCATTCATTTTTTTATCTCTCAATATATATAATAATGTCATTCAATTGATTGATTTAATTTTTTAATTTTGTCCAGATTTAGGTATTCACATTGATGGTTTGGTAATTCTATTATATTAATATTTAATCATTCATTATTAGTTATATTTCTTAATTCTCTTATGAATGATTCTTTAATTTTTTTGCTGTCCTCATCTTTATAATCGTTATGAATAGCTACTATAATTCAAATACTTTTTTCTATATTATTTTTGGGCTTTTTTATTTTTCGTATAAACCGAATAATTATTATTGCTAGTAGTATAAATAATAATACAAATAATCTATAAAAATTATTTGGTATATAATTTTTTAATCGGTTATCTGCTATACTCATCCAAAAAAAAATAAATATAACTACAGAAATTAATAGATATGATAATGGGGGTTTCATATTTACATATATCTTTTTGAGCAATATAAGCATATCTGACATATTATAATTAATGAAATAAATATATCGTTTTTAAATATTTATTGCTCAATATCAAGATAAATTTTTTATAAAAAATATTGAATTATAAAAAAATATGTATATTATTTTATAAGAAATTTAGTCTCTAAAAATATATCAATGAAATTAAACGAATTAATGAATTTCATAAATCTGGAGTATGAAAATTTGATAAAAAAATATCCAGACTTAACCGATAAAGAAAGGCTTTTGTCTCACTGTGCCAAACTGTGAGAAGAATACGGAGAAGTTTGTGAAAAAATATTGTGTCTCTTGTGAACTCAAAGAAAAGATAAGTTTGAAAAATGAGTTTCCAAAGAAGATATCGGACATGAAATAGTGGATCTAATATTTGTTGCTCTGATAATATCCAAATCTCTTAATCTGGATATACAGGAACTTATTTCCCAAAATATGGATAAAGTAATAAAACGTCGTGTCTAAAAAATTATAATATTTGTCTTTTAGTAAATATTTTTTTTTAGTTTTTTGCACTTACAAGTCTGTAAAGCATTATATAAAGCTCGTATCTTTGGACGGATCTGTCTGATGTTTTCCTGTCGTCTACTTTTATGATTTTTTTGTTTATAAGATAATTATAACTGTCATTTAATTCTTTATTAGGATCACCACTAATCATTCTTGCTACTACCATTATTATCTGTCATCTTGTGATAGATTTGCTTGGCATAAAGCTTCAATTGTATCATTTAAACAATCAGAGTTTGCAGGACATAATTATTTCTGACTGGGTAGTTTTATCCAGTTTTCATATATCATTAAAATTACATTCAGTTTTTACCTGTTTTTTGCCTAGGATAGTGGTTGCAAACCTTTCAAGCAATAAAGCTCATTCCCACCTGCTTAAGTTTGCATAGTAAGGAGTCTTTTTTTCATCAAGCTTTGTTATTCATTTGGAGTAGAGATATTTCGCAGCGCTTACAGCTTCATTTTCAACTTTAGAAATATCTTTTACTGTTCAATCTGTATTTGTGTTGGAAGGTTGTTTGACAGTAAGCTGCTCCTTACCATTGGCGTAAGCTATATATACGTCACCAGTATTCATAGATACAGTTTTTTTAAGTTTTGTATTGTATACATCTATTTTTCATTCTATCAAAGTGTAAGTATCTTTGGTAGAGCTTGTATTCACACTCAACGTTGTTCATCTGATAGTAGCATAAGCCACTTTTCCTGTTACCTGATATTTATATTTAGTTTTGCTAGTTTTCTCAAAGTGATATTGAGCCTGTCCGTTTACATTTTCATAGGTAATAAAATCTTTGCCCACTGCAGCAATCTTCACTGATGCACCAGGTGAAAGAGAAAGGGTAGTATAACCATCTATAGAAAATTGTACTGATCAATCTTTGGAAGTTTGCAGAATATCTCATACAGCAAAGCTAACTAGATTGTTTCATAGAGCACTTACTTGGAACTGGATTTTGCAAGAACATCTTGTAAATATATAG
>CALFEN010000191.1 GCA_937950065.1 uncultured bacterium
AATAATCTAAAATAATCATTTATTTTAAATATTCAAGTTTTTTTTTATAAAAAGGAGACCCCGGGCAGCCGGGGTCGTTGTAGGTTATGTTGGGAGTTCCCTAATTTGGGGGGATCCCGTCGGTGTCGCTGTCGTCCAGCAAACAAGCATTTGCGCAGGGCCACGCATTTGTGCAAAGCCGCGCTTACTGTGCCGTTAGCAGTGATAAAGTAAAGAAACGACAATCGAGCGAAAGCCATTCGCACTTTATCTTTTTTGCCATTGCTTTTTGACAACGAGATTAAACGGGATCTCCCCCTAACCTCTACATGTAATATAATTATTTTTTATAAAAAATCAATAGTTTTTTTATCTTTTTTAAAAAAACTATTTTTAAGCTAAAAATAAATACTTTTATGATATTTATAATTTTCTATAAAATTATATATTTTAAAAAAAATTTTTTATCATTTACAAAACTTTATTATTGAAAAAAAACATGAAAAAATTCCTACTAAAATCTCTGCTGTTTAGTATAATATTTTTTGGAACAGGGATCCTCGTATTTTTTATTATCAAAGCACGGTCTGATACAAAATCTACAACTGATACAGACCCAAACTCTCTCTATGTAAACGCTTGAGACACGCTAACTGCTACAAAACGAAATACTATTGCCGATAGAAGTAGAGTCTACGACAGTGGGCGGTTTAACGTTGGAACCACTGCTGGAGCTGGCGGAGCTACTACTGATGGTACGCGGAACCGGTATACTGTAAACCATAATTTAAATAGTGATAACCTAACTGTAGATGTTTATGTAAAAACTGCAAATTTCGAAGGGAAAGCTACTGATTATAGTCAATCTTATACTACAAATCGAATATGTTATTGATATCTTGCAAAAAAAATTGATAGTAATTCATATAAAATAGGTCTTAAATATACTTGATGTGGGGAATATAGAATTTGAATTTGGACTGCTGATACTTCCTGACAATATCGTGTCATCGTTAGAACTTTTTAAAATATATTACTTGAATTCTTTTAATAATTTATTATAATTTAAAAAAGTATTTAAATAATAATTTTTTTTAGATGAAAGAAACTATAAAAAATTTATACAAGTGAATAATAATTTGAGTTGGATTTATGATAGTGGTATGATCAAGTTATATTCTTATCAAAGCACGGTCTGATACAAAATCTACAACTGATACAGACCCAAACTCTCTCTATGTAAACGCTTGAGACACGCTAACTGCTACAAAACGAAATACTATTGCCGATAGAAGTAGAGTCTACGACAGTGGACGATTTAACGTATGAACTACTGCCGGCGCTGGGTGAGCTAGTACTGACAGTTATCGGAACTACTACAAAATCACACACAATTTAAACACAGACAATATCACAATTCAAGTTCTTTGAGACAACTGATCTGACCAATATTATTCCGTAATTCCTTATTATCAATGGCTAAATTATTGACAATGACGGGACTGCTCATGATATGTAACAAAAAAAATAGATAATAATAGTTTTTATATAATGACCAGATATGCATCTAGCTCATGACATGCTTTTTATCTAGGTATATGAAATACTTTTGGGACTAGTGGTAAATATCGCGTCATCGTTAGAACTTTCTAATTTCCCCCGCTCCTTCTAAATTTTTGATATTCACACTTTGAGAGATAAAAAATAAAAACAGGTAATACCTGTTTTTTTATATTGATTTTTTTAGTAATTTTGGTAAAATTATAGAAACATTTTAAATCCCTTGCTGACAATGAATATACTAGCAATCTCTTATCAAAACATCTGACCATTTGAAAATAAAACAATCACTATAAACTTTAAAAAATGAAAATTTTTGATAAAAGCACCAATTGGAACAGGTAAAAGTTTCTTATTTTTTGACTGACCATTATTTGGAATATACAAATATCAAAATAGAATAATGCTAAATCGCAAATCCAAAGAATGATTTATAAATACTTTTTTTGAAGCTGAATGAGAATATTATTTTATATCCAGATATATCACTAATACAAAAACATGATGAGACAGCACAAAATCCAGATTATTTAAAATAAATAATGTTTCCATTGAAAAACTTAATAACTTTGAGAGACTATTTGAAAACGTAGTAAATGAAAGTATAGATTTGAGCCAAAAAATTAAAGAAATTTTTGACATGGAAGAAATCACCTTTAAAACAGATAATGAACTGCAAAACACTCTTGAAGATTTTTTACCTCCAAAAGAAGTTTTCTTGAGTACAAATTTTTTGATGCAGGATTCAGACAATATTTTTGAAATGACGCCAGCCGATAGAATCAATGTTTTCAAAAATATTTTTGGGTTACTGGACATAGATCATGCCAAAGACATAGTAGCAGAAGAAAAGAAGCAAGTGCAGTTAAATCTAAAAATAAAAAAAGACACTTCTTCTTTTGACACTAAACTCAAGGAAATTATTAGAAACATTTTAAAAAATCGCGACAATCTCAAAGATTTTTATTTACGTACACAATCACAGACATCTACAAATATTGAGTGAATTTCTGAAATTATAAACCTTGATTTTTGGCAAGATATTGAACTTGTATGAGATAAAGTAAATATTCTAAATTTTGATATTTCAACTATAAATCTAAATATATTTGGTAAGATACAAACTTCCATAGAAAATTATAAATCTAAATATCAAGAAACAAAATGAAAACTGGATAACCAAAAATCATCATTCCAGCAATTAAATATATCTAAAGAAGAGTTAAATAGAAAAAAAAACTGATTTGAAAATGAAAAGAAAGATATTGAAAACTTTTTGAGCAATTTTCAGACTTATAATATAGATGAGCTTAAAAAACAAAAACTGGATATCCAGGGAAAGCAAAAACAAATTTTGCAAAATATCCAACGAGATACAGTAAAAAAGTATTCTACCAACATAGAGAATTTTTGGGACGTAGTAAACCTGATAAATTCACTGACTGAAAAATGAAAAACTCTGAAATCCCAGATAGCAAATATAGACTTGCAGATTTCTACTATAAGAGAAAAAAAACAAAACATGGAAAATCAACTTGCCAGCGTCAGTGCCAAAATCATAGATTTCCAGAAAGACATAGATCAGCAGACACAATTTTTTTGTGAACAGATAAAATGAAACTGCCCTTACGTCTGACAAATCAGATGACAAGCCCAGCAAACTTTAAACAGACAGCTTGAAATATTAAATAACGAGAAAACAAATCTAGAAAAACAGATTAGCTGACTTGATGTAGAGAAACAGGTCGTCTGACTTGAAGCAGAAAAAACTGAAATTACTAAACAAGTAGAAAATACTAAACAATTTTTTGTGGATATTAACTGGAAGTTTATCAAAGACAATGAAATAATTTATAAAAACTATGAAACAGAAATAAGACAAAAAGACCAAAAAATTACAGAGTTTGAGCAACAATCCCAAAAAATAGATGAATTCAAAAATTCCCTTATTTCACTGCAGACCAAAATAGAAGCTGCTGACGAACAAATTAAACAAAAAGATATTGAGATAATCCAAACTCAACAGGAAATCAGAACATATGAAGATATTCTGAAAATTTATGACATGGATTTAATTTTGAATATTCAAAGGACTACAGACTCTATCAAAAACGATATAGACAAGATAAGCTGACTTATCAAAGACTTTAAAGATATACAATTTGAGAAACAAAAACTACAGGAGGAAGAAACTGTGTTAAACTGACTTTATCAGGTTTTATCCAAAGAATTTATGCTAGTTGTTTTACAAGATTTCCTGCCTGTCTTGTCTGACGCCATAAACAATTATTTAGCACAAATCGTGGATTATGAATTGAATTTTGACCTTATAAAAAAATCCAGTGATAAACTGGAACTTGATATTATCATAAACGATGAAAAATGACAGAGACAGGTAAAATCTTTATCCGGCTGACAAAAGACAGTATTAAAACTCGTTTGGATTTTAGCGGTTTCTATAGTAATCAAAAATGATTTTCTTTTTCTGGATGAAACTATAAACAATCTAGATGCTGAAAGTATATCCAAAGTCGCCGATACTTTAGAAAACTTTGTAAAACTAAAAGATATGAAATTTTATGTAGTCACTCATTCCAAAACTATCCAAGATATGAACATTTGGGACGACATTATAGAACTTGATAAATTAAATAATACAGATTAATTTTTTCTTAAAGCAAGACATTTTTTGACAAATATTTTTTTTTATATATAATTATATTATTATTTTTATAATATAATTTTTGAAAATGAACAATATAGAAAACTCAAAAAGTCATGAACCAAAAATGACTGCCAGAGACAAAGAAGTCATGATGGATATGGCTAAAGACACATTGTGAAACTCTTTTGACCTGCTAGATAATAGTATATGAAATGATATAGTATTGCAGAAATGAAATGATAGTGAAGCCAAACAACAATCATTACAAAATATAAAAGATTTTTTACTTGATATCTATCTCAAAAAAAGTTTTTACCGGGAAAGCAAATCTGAACACTCCACATACTTAAGTGATAAATCAGACAAAAAAGATTTTATAGCAAAACAAAATTATTATTTACAAGGTAGAGCTATGGCTCTAAGTTGAGTAACTCAAGACAGGTTTCAATGAATAGTTAAAAAGATTAAAGAGAATTGAATAGTAGATAGACTTAATTGAGAAATAGACAGCGACTTTGCTATATTATCTGATCTAGGATTGATAGTAAATCAATATACAACATTAAATCCAGACGGTCCTGAATTTAATGATAAATATAAATTACTAAAAGCCTGAATACAATCAAATAATAAAACATACAAAGATTTTTATGAAAAAATAAAAATATGATTGTGACAAGAACAGGCTAGTCTTTTTACAAAATCTTTATCTTCAAAAACTGCTTTCAAAAATTTCTTGCATAGTCTACCACGTACTATAAATAGGCAAAAACAAGCGTTGAGAAATATGCAGACCGATCTAGTCAGAGATTAACCGATCTCTTGAGGAACAGGATTTATCATTATCTGTGCTCATTCAATAGACGAAATTATTTCATCTCTGACTTCCACACAGATAGCGTATACATCATCGAAACTCAAAGTATTTTTTAATATAAGATCAAAATCTATAAATTTTATATCTCAAGACTTTCTAGTCTTGAGATTTTGGTAAGTAATAATTTTATCCGAATGACTAAGTATAATATTATCCAACAAATCTAGATCTTCTTTGTCTATAGATGCATCCATCAGCATTTCCATTCAAGATTTGACTACTTTATAGAGACTTATAAGAATGACTACTGATACTATCACACTGACAACTGGATCTATTTTGTAAAAAGAGGTATCTTTGGGATCATGAGCGTGATCTTTGATATATTTGATAACCAAAAACGAAAGCAGTATACCTAAATCAACCATGAAGGCACTGAATCATTTGGCAATAGATGATTTGACAATCATATTCTTACTATCTTTAACAGTTTTGATGTGATAAACAAGATTTGTAATCACTAGTATCATATCTATCGCAATTACTATGAGAATCAGAGTAATCCACTTTATCTTCAATCAGTGAATAATTTTTAGGACAGATTCGTATATTACAAACACTGTAATAAGCATAATAAATCATGACTGAAGTACCGCACCAAATCATTGTAATTTGCCGTATCAATAATTATATTTCTGATCTCAAGGTTTTTTTGACCATCTAAAAAGTATAATATTAAAAATGCTACTAAAAAAATCTGCTATACAATCAACTGCTGATGAAATCACCGCCATACTTCCTGTAAGGAATCAAATGATAAATTTGAGAAAAGCTGATAAGAAATCAAAGAAACTAGAGACTCGAAGAACTTTTTCCTCTTTATCAAAATTATTGAAAGTATTTACATACTCTCAAATAAATTTTCGAACCTTTTGTTTATTGTTTCACAATTGATCCTCAATTTTATTTTCAGACATAAATTGTTTGAATTTATCAAAATTCTTTTGAAAAAAATCGTTCATTACAAAATATCTATTATAAATATAATTTAATTATAATCAATTATGTTTCATTTTCAAATAAAAATTTTGGAATAAAATTACTTGAAATATAAAGAAATTTTTCTATACTTTTATTAAAAATTTATATAATAAAAAATATAATGAAAGAAATTTTTAAAATTATTAGGAATTGAGCTATATTTGGATTAAGTGCACTAATAGTATTGTCTGTATGATGATATTTTCTGATCAAAGCACGGACAAGTACTAATCCAAACTTATGAGATGATGGTACTAGCCTTTATGTAAACACAAATGAAACTCTGACCGCTGCTAAACGAAATGCTTTAGTAGATAAATCAATGTACTGCCCTAGCGGATTTACTGCTATTACAAATCAATGAAGTATGCTTGGGTGTCTACAAAATACTAGTAGTAGTTGAAAAAATTGTGTCAATGCTATACAAGATTGTCGGACAAGCTATGGATGAAGATTACCCACTTATTCAGAACTTTATATAGGATTCAAAAATAGTCTCGTAACAGCATGAACTGCTGGAATTCGGGAATGGATAGACAGTTGAGGATACTATTATAATGGATCCTCATATTATTCATGTGGAATAATATCAAATACTACTCCTTTTTCTCCAAGCTTTAGAACTTATGACAGTACTGTTAGTTATTACCGCTGCTTTATACCCAGATAACACTCTGTTTAATTAAAAAAGTTTTTTTAAAAATCCCTTGAAGTATAAATCTAAATACTTATACTTTTTATCATAATTTTATTTCATCAAATTGATACAATGAATGATATTCTAAAAATTATTAGGAATTGAACTATATTTGGATTAACAGCTGTTATTATTATGGGGATTTGAACTTATATTATAATAAAAGCTGCCCGGTCAACTACTAACCCAAGCTCCGATGCTGATCCAGCTAGTCTTTATATTTCTGCTGGCGACACTCTCAAAGCTACAAAACGAAATGCTCTGGTAGATAGAACTATGGCGTGTCCTAGCGGATTCACTGCTATTACAAATCAATGAAATATGATTTGATGCATACAGAACTCTTTAAGACCAAGTACAGCAAGCTGTTATAATGCAATGTTGGATTGTTATGATACATACGGCGGTAGATTAGCTTCCCCTTCTGAAATAAAAATAGCTACTACAAGATATGCCTGATCTCTTACAGATGAACTCACTCAACGGGAATGGATTGATATGTCATATATTTATTATGATGGAACTTCTTATAGCTATAGATGCAGTTGATTAAAAACAGATGGTGTTGTCTCTTGAGGACTTTATACAGACAGTCAGAGATATCGCTGTTTTATACCTAGATAGTTTTTATTTTTTTATAATTAGATAATGAAAAAATTTTTACTAAAGTCTATTTTATTTAGTATCATTTTTTGTAGCTTTTGTGCTGCCACTTATTTCTTAATAAAAGCTCGGACAAGTACTAATCCAAACTTATGAGATGATGGCACAAGTCTCTATACCAATTCCAATGAAACTCTGACCGCTGCTAAACGAAATGCTCTTGTTGATAGAACTATGTCTTGTCCTAGCGGATTCACGTTATTGGCAAACCAAGGTAATGTAATGTGATGTTTGGAAACGAACTTAGAATCTGCCACTACCTTTGCAAGTGCTATGTCCAATTGTTATACTACATATTGATGAAGAGTTGCAAATTTTAATGAATTATATCTCGGATTTTCAGTTTTTTCATTAGCTTGAGCATCTTCTGTTTTACGAATATGAGAAATGTATGTAGAGTCAACAAATAGATGACCTATGACTTATACTCACTCACCTTCTTCTTTCAGTTTTGGCTTACTAAATAGTGGTTCTTATCAATATCGTTGTTTTGTTTCTAGATAAAATTTATTTTTTAATATAATATAATGAAAAAGTTTTTATTAAAATCTACTTTATTTACTTTAATTTTCTGTGCTGGAATTAGTATAACCTATTTCTTAATAAAAGCTCGGACAAGTACTAATCCAAACTTATGAGATGATGGCACAAGTCTCTATACTAATTCCAATGAGACGCTGACCGCTGCAAAACGAAATGCTCTTGTCGATAAATCTATGTCCTGCCCTACAGGGTTTACTGCTATTACAAAAAACGGCAGCATGCTTGGGTGCTTGCAAAACACAAACGGCAGTGGTAAAACATGTCTAGATGCCATACAAGATTGTCGGAACAACTACGGAGGCAGGCTCCCTAGTTATTCAGAACTCTATATAGGATTCAAAAATAATCTTATTACAATATGAACTGCTGGAATTCGAGAATGGACTGATAGTGGCTGATATTATTATAAAACTTCAGATTTTCAATCATGTTGAATAATATCAAACAGCTCTCCGTACAATCCGAGTTATAAAATTTATACTGATACAAGTATTTACTACCGCTGCTTTATACCTAGATAGGTTGATCTATCAAAAAATACTTGAAATTTCTAACTATTTCAATAAAAAAGCTATTAGCTTATAATATTTTTAAGCTAATAAAAATACAAAATTAATTAAAAATATAAAAATGAATGAAAATTTTATAGAATTGCCTGATAATATCAAATATTCTGTCATGTTAAAATGACTAGACGAGAATGTAGTAAAAAAAATTTCCTATGAAAACAACGAACCTGCACGAATGACGGAACACAGATTAAAAAGTTTGGAAATATTTAATAATAAACCTATGCCTGCGTGGGGAGCAGATTTATCAGCTTTAAATTTTGATGAGATAGTTTTTTTTGCGAAACCTGAAGCCATAGTAGACAATGCCCAAAAACGAGAAGAAGTTCCAGCAGATATCAAGGAAAAATTTGAAAAACTTGGTATCCCGGAAGCTGAAAGGAAATATTTGGCAGGTGCTGGCTGACAGTTTGATTCCAGTTCTTTTTATCATAAGATCAAAGAAAAACGAGAGAAACTTTGAATAATTTTTGAAGATATGAATCTGGCACTGCACAATCACCCTGATATTATCAAAAAATATTTTATGAAACTTGTGCCGCCTACAGATCACAAATTTGCCGCTCTGCACGGAGCCGTCTGGAGCGGTGGAACTTTTATATATATTCCGCAGGGCGTTAAACTTACAGAGCCTCTGCAGACTTATTTTAGAATGAACA
>CALFEN010000192.1 GCA_937950065.1 uncultured bacterium
ATGCTATGCCGTCTGGTAGTAAAAAATCACATTCGTTCATAGCTCTCTCATATATTTTTAGATTTTCGTCTTTCTCTTCTTCTGTAAGTTTGGTTCTTACGATAGTAGCAAAATAAAGGAAATTTATTATTCAATATCATTTTTCTCTGTAAAGCTGCAATATATCATCAGAAGCATTGTTAAAATTTCATCAATATATTTTGTCTCATAGATTCATTTTTGTTGTTTTATAATTTGTAAATAGGTATTCAGATAAATAGTTTTTTAAGAATAATTTGATTTTATACAATAATGTTTTTATAAATTTTGTTATCCTGTATTATGGTTGGCAGATTGTTGTGTAATTATTTCAATAGTAAATTATGTAGTTATTTGTAAAAATATTTCAAGAGATTTTACATATTTTTTTTATTAGTTATTTTTAAAAAGTATGGTAAAAAATCTATTGAAATTAAAAAATATATAATTATATTTATATTTTAAGTGAGATTTATAAATTAAATAATAAAAAATGCAGAAAAAATACATATTTGGTCACAAAAATCCTGATACAGACACTGTAGTATCTTCTATTGCTTATGGTGAATTTTTAAAAGCAGGAGGTTTAGATTCTGAAGCTGTTGTTCTCTGAAATATAAATAACGAAACAAAATTTTTATTAGATATGTTTTGATTTTCGGCTCCAAACAAAGTAAGTGCTTTGGACTCTGGAACAAATGTGATTTTGGTAGACCATAGTGAGGATACCCAAACCATAGATAACATCAAAGATCTTGATATAGTATGATTGATAGATCATCATAAGTTTGGATGCTTTTCTACTTCCAATCCTATTTATTGTAGAGTTGAGCCTATATGAAGTACAGCCAGCGTTATTGCAAAAATTATGAGAGAGAAAGGATTTGTTCCAAATCAAAAGTTAGCAAGGATAATGATATGAGCAATAATTTCAGATACACTGCTTTTTAGGTCTCCTACTACTACAGATGAGGATAAGGAGATTGTTTCTGAATTAAATAAAATCGCTATGATACAAAACCTTGAGGATTTTGCTATGCAGATGTTCAAAGCTAAATCGAATCTTGGAGATATACCAGTAAAAGATCTTATAAAAATAGATTATAAGGAATTTGACTTTAACTGAACAAAAACCGGTATTTGAGCTATAGAAACAGTAGATCCTGATTATAGTTTGAATAGAAAAGAAGAGATACTTGAATGACTGAAATATATAAAACAAGAAAACTGACTTGATCTTATATATCTTTGTATAATAGATATTTTGAAAGAGAATAATGTTACTTTTGTAATATGAGATGAAGAGGCTAAAGTATTAAACGACATTTATTGAAAATCTACATCTAACAACATTTGTGATTTATGAAACGTTATTTCTAGAAAAAAACAAATTGTCCCTAAGTTTACTGATTTTTTTGATAAAAAATAGATAAAATGAATTGAACAAAATTCAAGAAATATAGTTGATTCACCCTTCTTGAATTGATTATAGTAATTTCAATTATATGAATCCTAGCCGGATCATCTTTTATTACTTTTTCAAATCATCTTATAAGATCCAGAGATACAAAAAGAAAATTTGATGTGAACAGTATATCGATGAGTCTTGGGATGTATTATATGCAAAGCAGAGATTATCCGTTACCTTCAAGAGCTATAGATATTCTTGATCAAAGCGGTACTCAAATATGATATCAGTGAGTTTTTGATGTGGCAGTGGTAAATAAATGAATTTCTTTAAATGATATCCCACTTGATCCAGGTACAAAAGATGATTATCTATATACAAAGGCTATAGATCCGGTTACTTGAAAAACTAGATACGAGATAGGAGCTTTGATGGAATTATATTTGGACGGATTTGATTATATATCATGAAAATCTTTTTTTAAGAGGTATCCTTATATATTTGAGTGAGATAATATTATGAAATGCTCCCGTGAAAATAAGCTCTTATTTCCAAGTGAAGTCTCTATCATAAATAATAAATATTATTATTTTTTGAATAAGGATAATTCTAGTGAAGATGCACAAGTACAATTGGATTTATTAAGTCTTACGTGAGATTGCGATGGTGTGATTTCTGCTCCTATTATAAATCTTAGTGGAACTAATCTAAAAATAAATATAAATGATATTGAACTTACTTCTACTCAATAAAAAATGAAGAATATTTCTACAATCTTTTTTGATTTTGATGGAGTTTTGTGTAAAGATAGATTTTATCAAAAGCTAAAATTTGATCATAAAGAAGTACTTGATTTTATATCAACAGTTGTTTTTGGCAGTGAAAGTGATATTCCAGATTTGTGGATGAAAAATATTTGGTCGTATAAGGATGTAAATATATATATTTCTCAAAATACATCTATAGATTATGATTTATTGACAGATTTGTTTATTCAGGGGATATACGAGATGGAATTAGATAAAGATTTGTTGAATTTTGCAGACGATTTGAAAAAACGTTGAAAGAATATTGGACTTATAACGAATAATATGGATATTTTTAATGAAATTACCAGAGTTCATTACAATTTGGACTCGGTTTTCCCTCTTATAATAAATTCTAGTGATTATTGATTGTTAAAACATGAACAAAATTGAGAATTATTTGATATTGCTATGAGGAAGATTTGAGGATTTTTTTCAGACACTTTGATGATAGATGATTCTTCAAAAGTTTACAAGGTTTTTACGGATAAGTGATGAATTTGCTATAAATACGATAACTATAAAAATTTTGCAAAACGATTTGAGAGAAATATATATTAAAATTTCATCTGAAGAAAATTTATAAAAAAATAAATTACTTCAAAAAATTTTGATATTGTAAGAATTTACTGTAAGAATAATGTAAAAACTTTAAAGTAATAATTTTCGTTGTCACAAAACAATTTTTAAATCGTATTGATATTTGTAAGAAAATATTTATTCTCAAAATATTATATTTTATGAGGTTACAAGATTATTTTAAAGAAGAACAAAAAATTAAATTATCAAACGCAGAAAAATTGTCTATATACAATAAAATTTTTTCTAAACCTCAAAAAGTATCAATATTCAAAAAGAGTTCGTTTTATTTCAAAACCGTAGGTTGTTTTGCTATATTATTGATATTTTTTATTTCATTTTATATTCCATATATACAACATACCAATCTTCCTGATAATAATCTAACTGAAAAAAAATATTGAACATGATATATAGCGGGTAAGATTGAAAATTCTGTTGACATAGTAAAAGCTTCTCCTATAGGTAAAATTATAGAGATTAATGGAGGTTTTTCGATTTTGAAAGATGGAGAAGAAGTAGATTCTAATATTATAGAAGATGGAGATGTTGTGATGCTTTTTTCATGATCAAGTATGAAATTTGAAGTAAATTCTGGGGCTACAGCTAATATCCAGTGACCTGCCAAATTTACTTTGCAGACAGTATCAAAAGATGAAAAAAATGTCTATGTACTAGATCTTATTTATGGACAATATTTCGAAATAAAATCCAATAAATCAACTGAAGATCAGATTATAGTAAAGACAGACAAAATGGAAGTACAGTTGGAAAATGAGAATACAAATAATAGTAATATAGATTTTTCTATAACAACAAAATGAGATACTCAAATATTGAGTAAT
>CALFEN010000193.1 GCA_937950065.1 uncultured bacterium
AATAAAACTTTGAAAAGATGCAAATATATTATTTGAAGAATGCGTAAAGATTAAGAAAGACGAAAAAAGTCATATAAAAGAAGACGAGAAAGTAGAGATTTCCTTTGAAAAAACTGAAATTAATGACCAATTTACTTTTAGGGATATGTATCTGGGGAGGACGTCGTTCCTGCACTCACATATTTCGTGCACAAACTTTTTTAACTGTAGCTGGTACAATTATAATAAAGAAGAAAAAGAAAAACGCCTAAATAAATCAAGTTTATCGTTTTTCTTTACTTGTGGAAGTATCTTTACACCTTTATTTTTATATCTATCCATTCTTTCATGAATGGAGCAAAAATATTGAATAACTATAGAAATAATAGTTCTTTTATTATTTTTGTGAATAATATTTTTAGTATCTAAAATACTCTATCATATTGATATAGCAAATACGAACTTTCAGTGATTTGATGAAAACTTTATATTAAATGATATGTCTAACCCCGACAAAAAAAACATAAAGGAAGTATCTAAAAACCGAGATTATAAGGCTATGCAAAGAGTATATTGTCAATTTAAAAAAAAATTTGAAGATATGAAAGATTGGCAACTTGCATGAGATTTCTTTATCGGAGAAATGGAGATGAGAAGAGAATATTTAAAAAAAAATAAATACTCCTTTTTTAACTTTGAACTTTGATTTTTATCACTATATAGAAGTATTTCTTTTTATTGAGAGAGATTTAAAGATGTAATTGATTTATATTTTTATATGATATTATCTGCATCATGAGTGGTGTTATTATTTTCCCAAAATCGACCTTTTTATAAAATTGAATTAAATAGAAATATTATAAAAGATCCTTCAAACTACCGAGAAGCATTAAGTTTGACTTTCCGCTCAATGACCTTTCAAAAAGATTCCTGATTTGAAGCTTATTCTTTTGCAGTAAAAAACATTATAACTATAGAGTTCGTTATAGGAGCTATCTTACTATGAATTTTACTACTGGCTATTAGGAGGAAATTTAGAAGATAACCCTAAAACGCTGTTCCTTCTCAAGTATTATCCTGTTGCAGATTTTGAACTTGTTGAGTATTTCATGTCCCAGAATCTTTATGTTTATTTTTTGGAGAAGACAATCCATTCCCAAAACCATTTATTGTATTTATTATAGTATTTATATCTATATTTTCAGTGTCCAAAGATATTTTTCCATCAGATGATTTGGCGTCTATATTTATTTGTTTTAACTTCTCAACTATCTTATTCAATAGTTCTTCATCTTGACAGGTTATTTGTCATGTTACCTTTTTTCAATTTTGGGAAAGATTATAAGAGAGTTGTTTCCCATTTATCAAAAAAGTGCTAGAATAAGTCATATTTGAATTTCATGTAATATATGTATTGTGAGAATCTTCATCAAACATGTTTTGGATGTTATTCATCATCTGATTCTGATCGTTTAACCTCTGCTGCATTTCATATTCAAGTCACGTATTTCATGGATAACTCTGCACATCTCTTCAATTTTGAGATAATGTGTCAAGTTTGCTCAATAAGATATTGTATTTATTTGAAATAGTATTTTTTTGATACCAAAATGACAAAGCAAGGAAAAACAATACTAGATTTAAAAATAAAGAAATCCCTATGATAATTGTTATTTTTTTTGAAGCATTCATTTTAAATAATTTAAAATATAAATTCTAAACAGATAATTTATAAAAATGCAAAAATATTATATATATTTTAAAAGCATTTTCAATATCTTCCTTCTTACTTTGAGCATATAAAGATAGTTTTTTTGGAACTAATTCAAAGCTTTTTTCTCTTGACAATAAAAGATTTTTGAATATAAACCAGCAAATTCAAGTTTTATATTTTTTACCCTCAAAAAAAATGAATTACAATGTATGAGCAAACAGTTGAGGATGAGTTCCTCATTTGGAAACAAAAAATACTTGAAACCTATTTGAAATCATCAAAGAAGTTATTCCACTTTTGGAAGATGGGAAACCTGATAAGACAGCACTCGCCTATTTTGATAAAAACAGAGAAAAAAAGGATTCTTGAAGACGAAAAAATTATTGATGATGGATGAGTTATATAGAATACAAAATAACAAAGCCAGCAAATATAAATTATATATCAAAGGATTGAAAAGAATTTTCCGGTATATATCCGCAATCAATAACAGTATTGGAAGACGGTCAAATAATAATACAACTCAAAATCCAAAGTGAAAAATGAAGTACTACAAAATTTTCAATTAAATGCAACGATATTCAAGAATTGCACAACATTGTAAGTACCCAAGAATTCAAATCTCCTACATTTTCTATGGATCCTAGCAAAAATAATAAAACCTTACTATGAATGGAATGAGTAATCCATGAATTCTTATGAAGATTCCAAGAAGCAGATTTTAGAAACTTAAAGGACACAAGGATATTATGATTATTGAGAGGAGATGATAACCCTCACAAATTGATTAGACCAACAATGTTAAGGAGCTATCCAGCGTTTAGCAGTAATGTGAAATGATATAATGATAATTCTAAAAAAGCTTATTTATACCGAAAAGCATTACAAAACTTTGAAACTCTTATACTTGAGCTAATAGAAAAATTAAAGACAGAAAACTATCAAGAATGAATAAAACACTTTATGGAAAACTTTTGGGAAAAGAATTGATTAAACGATATAATAAAAACAAGTCCAGAACTACTACCAAAAGAACAAAAACAAGATAAAGCAAGACAGCAAAGACATTGGTTTATTTATGGACTATTTAATATAATTAGACAGACAAATAGCAATATAAATCCTGTATTAAAGATAAGAGCAATAAAAATATTATCCACAATGGATAGGCAATCAAATAAAAACATGATAACGATTTTGAAGAAACAATGATTTGATTTTGATTCTATGAGAAATCCAACCACAAATCCAAATGAGATAAAAAGCCATTTTGTATACACTAATTGAAAACATCTAAACGCACAATTTTCAGCTACAAATATTATAAGAGCTTTCAAAAATTCAAGTAATTACCCACTCCTGGATATTGCACTCTCTCTATTATCAACAGAAGAGTTTTATAAAGTATGAATGGAAATATTAAATCTGCTTGCAGATGATAATTATAGAAATACAGCTTGTCAGGCAGTATGAATGCAACCTATCTGATATACCGATTCAAGAACCTTAACAATAGATGCAAGCAAAATAAATAGAAATGTAATATTGAAACACGAAGAACTTATAGCAAGCCTATTGGCAGCAGAAAATGATAAGGCAGCTATGGCAGAAGAACTTAAGATGTTTAGGGAAAAATTGGAAGAAGCTAGATCTAAAATAGATGAACTTCAAAAATCTATTGAAAGTACAAACAAAGAAATGATAAGGATTAGTGCAGAAAATGCTAAATTAAGAAAACAAAAAACTACTCCTGTCGCACCTAGCACTCCTATTGTAAACCCTCTGCAAAAATCATTAGAAGAGAAAACAGCGGAAATTGAAAGATTAAAAAAACGAATAGATGGACTAAATAAAAATTTTGAAATTCTTGAAGCAACAAAAAATGGAGAGATTTCAAATCTTAAACAACAAATATCCGAATTAAGCACATTAACAAATGATGCAAACCAGTTGATGTCTTGACTAAACCAAGATATAGCTGAATTGAGAACAGAAAAAAACACTCTTGCAGAAAACAATGAATGATTAAGAAACGAAAATGAATGATTGAGATCTCAAATTGGTAAAAAAATATCAAATGTTCTTTGATGATTGTTTTGAAGAAAAGCAAAGGAAGATATGGTAAAAGAAACTCCTTTACAAAAATCATTTAGATTGCTCAATATGAATGCTGATACTATATGCAGATTTGAGAAAGCTGATAGAGAAACTAAAATATCATGATTAAGAAGGCTTTTGAGTCTGCATAGAATGTTTTTGGAAAAGACTTCAGAATTAAAGATTTTCCCTAAATTTCTTGCTGCTGTAAATATTATTGCGGATCATTATCAATTGGATAAATTTGTATCAGAGGATGCTGAAAAACTTCCAATAGAGATAGCTCTTGAGAAAATTTGAATTGTATGAAATTTGAGGGATAAATTTGAAAAAGCAAATAAAAAAACTCAATCTTTAGTACTTCAGAGATTATTAATATTAAACAACGATTTGTCTCAAAAAAAATCTAAACAATGATATCCTTTGGAACTACTTGAAGCTGTAAACATTATCACAGCAAAGTATGGATTACCTGATATTACAATAGGTATAAATAAAACAGAAAAAGAATCAGCAGTGGACAAGGCGTTTGAAGTATTAGGTATGGCCTGACCTCTAAAAGAAAATTTTCAAAGGCAACCTTTGCAAAGGACATTAGTAAGTATTGTAAATTTTTATAAAATGACAAACCATACTGATTTTTGAAATTCTCGTGATGTTATGAATGAAAAAATAGATGCTGCAAATTTTTTATGTGACCATTACTGATTGAAAAAGTTAGCAGCTTAAAAATATCAATCTAAAAAATATTTACTTGAATTCTTACAAAAAATAGATATTATTTTTAAATTTATTATTTAAATAAAAATTAATGAAAATAAAAAATTTTATCGTAGCAACCTTGATAGGTGCAGGAACACTGTTTTTGGCTTGATGCGAACTTGTGCCGACTACCAGTCATTATTCAAAATCCATTATAGGGAAATACCAAACTACAGATGGAGAAAGTTTTTTGATAAGAGAATATGCTAGCGGACTTCAACTCCTCTACTCTGGTAACGATTTCAACAAACCAGCAGAATCTATCTATTTTTTCAAATCTATATTCAAAGTATACCCTATCAAAACTTTGAGTGGGAACAATTTCGAATTTGTATGAAATAACGACTTTGATCTAACAGGATTTGACTGCAAAGAAGATTGAAATGGAAACTACACAGAATGCGATTTGTGAAACAAAATATTCAAAAGAAACCTATTCCCTTCAGAAAGTTGACAAACTTTCAAGATCACTCCTATCAAATCTATTGAAGAAGTAAGGCAGGAAGCTATGAACGCTACTCCTCCAGTAGAAAATTGAGAATTTTTAACATCTGACTTGGTAGAACTAAAAGATATTTATACATGATTCAAGCTTGATATAAAATATGCTACCACTGATAACTTTATGTGAGAGCAAATGTATACTCAAGCCAGAGCATTTTTACAAAGACCAGCAGCAGAAGCACTAATAAAAACTGCTGAGCAATTAAAACTGCTTTGATACGGCGTTGTAATATATGATGCATATAGACCTTGGACAGTAACCAAAATGTTTTGGGATAGTACTCCCGATGCTCAAAAAAACTTTGTTGCCGACCCTAGCAAAGGCTCCAGACACAATCGTGGTGGTGCTGTAGATATATGACTTTATGATCTATCAAACTGACAAATCATAGAAATGCCTTCCTGATATGACGAATTCTCTGAAAGAGCTTATCCGAGCTATCCAGGTGGAAATACTAAAGCACGCTGGCATAGAGATTTGATGAGATATTACATGGAAAACAACTGATTTACAGTTAATGACGACGAACGATGGCATTTTGACTTCCAGTGATGGGAAAAATATCCTATAAACAATGTTGAATTTGATAAAATACCAAAACCAGAGTTGGAAAAAGAATTCGGTCAAAAAGTAGAAATATTAAAACAAGATAAATAATAAAAAAAAGCATTGCCTCAATAAGCAATGCTTTTTTATTATATTTTAAGATTCCCTTTTTTATACTGATTCTTGAGATGTTCAAGCTGCTCTCTAGAAGACATATGTCCAAACGATTTAAAATTCTTGATATCTGACGGGGTCTGTCATGTTATCATTGTTTTTTGAGCTAATTTTTTATTTTGATTGGCTTCATCATTCTGTTCATCAAACTTAATCATCTTATAAGCTAACTCTCGGGACATTCAAGGATTTTTTGAAGTAATTTCCTGTATTTGTTCAAAATATCATGAACTATCAGGATATTTTTTTTCAAGATTTCTCTGATTAGCATAAACATAAGGATTAAATTTTTCATCTTCTATTCCAAATTCCTGAAATCTAGATTTTAATGTTTCTGCTTCTTTCCTAGCCTCATTTCTTTGATGAAGTATCTTTGCAAATCTTTTTGAGGTAGAATCGGTAGAAAAGGCTTCTTCAAAGTTAAATCACTCTTCTTCCGGATTGTCTAAATCTATAACCTGATCTATAAGTCATGGAATGTCTTCATAAGACTCTGTTATTTCCTCCAAATCTTGTTGAGGAGTTTCTAATTCTTCATTTTCAAGCATTTTATTTTTATTTTAATTATAAAATTTTTATATAATAATTATTGATTATCGACAATAACCGTAATGATTTTCACTAATTTTTTATCTATAAAATCATTGAGAATTTATCCCCAAATCTTCGTTATATTCTAATTTAGAATAACAAAAAAATCTTTTAACTTTAGATTTAAATTTTTTTTGAAAAAGAAATAAAGTACTTTTCGAAAATTATAAAATCTTACCTTTAATATTATTTTGTATGAGGATTATCTGGAATTATATATATACAAAAAGTAAAATCAAGTGAATATAAAAAAATCAATTTTTTGAAGTATCGTCACTTAATTAATCAATTTTTCAGCTATAGTGCTCAATCATTTTGATATATCATCAAACGAAGATTGCGATTCTTGAAAAATGCCTCTCAACTGTGGATCTAGTTTAGAATCTTTTAGTAGATCTCATATACGAGCAAATATCTTTAACAATAAATTATGTGTCTTGGCAAAATCTTGTGACTGTACAGCCTTTTCAAATTCTATGAAGATATCTTCAAAGTCTTTAGATTCTTTTACAAACTTAAATAATTCAGAAGTTTCTATATATATAAATATATTCACAGAAAAATGTGCATGATTTAGTGATAAAGCAGAAGTTATTTCTGCGGCTTTCTTCTGGACAAGATTTTTTAACCCATTAATCTGTTCTAAAAAAGAGACACAGTCTAATTGAGGATAATGGCATACGTCAGTCATTTTTATTATAACATAAACTAAATAAATATTAAATATATATTTATCTACACACTAAAGTCAATATGAATATTTATATTAATCTATCTTTTATATAAACAATAAATAAGAATTTCACTTTTTTTAAATACAAGAAATTCTCTATAAACTAAGAAGAATCTTTTTAAAACTTCAAAAAAATAAGCAAATTACTTTAAAGTAATTTGCTTAAATATTTATTAGAGGTAAAAAGTTTTAAAAACTTCTATTGTTTTTCGTATTTAGCCAAAGTAATCAGAGGTTTATCTCATCTATTTTTCGTTTTGAAAGCATTTACTATCTTTATAGCAAAATCTTTTTTTGTAGAAAAGAAACTAAAATTTTCCATTACTTGTACATCATCTATATTTCTAGATTGAATTCAGGTCTTCTGATAAATAAAATCCACTAGTTTTCTAGGATTAAATCCATCTTTTTTTCACATAGCTACAAAGAGTCTTGAATTACTTCCATCATTGTATCATCTCCTATTGTCTCTATCACCCCTATCTCTATCTCCTCCTCTATCTCTAGAGTAAGATCTGTTTCAATCCCTTTTTTCTCTACTGAATTCTCTAGGAGCATCTGATCTTCTTCTACTTGCGATTTCTGAAATATCACCATATCTGGCAGGAGACAATTTGTCTTCCAAAAATGAAGATAATATAGCCGCAACTACTGTTTGTGAATCTCCTGCTTCTAATATTTCCTGTGCCATAGAGAGCATTGATTTATATTCGTCGGAAGTCATTTTATCAGTTATCATTTTCTTCACTTTTTGAACTTGGAATTTTAATACTTCATCTACAGAAGGGATATCTTTTTTCTGTATTTGTGCTTTGGTAGTACGTATTATCTCATCTATTTTTCTAACTTCATAAGGTCATACAAAAGTTATAGCCACTCATTTTTGTCATGCTCTACCTGTCCTTCCTATCCTGTGTGTATAATCCTGCGGATTTTGAGGGATAGAATAATTTATTACATGAGAAAGATTTTTGACATCAAGTCCTCTGGCTGCAACGTCAGTAGCCACAAGAATTTTACAATTTCAATTCTTAAATTTTCTAATAGTCTTTTCTCTTTGGGATTGTGATACATCACCGTGAATACTATCTACATTGTATCATTTATTAGCAAGCAGACTTACAAGTTCATCTACATCTTTTTTAGTTCTGCAAAAAATTATCCCATAAAAATCATATTCCATATCTATAATTCTAGAAAGCAATTCTAGCTTATCATTATGCTTAATAGTATAATAATACTGATCTGTAAGATCGGTAGTAAGTTGCAGTGTCTTTACTCTGATAACCTCATAATCTTTCATATATCTCTTTGCTACACTCATAATATCACTAGGCATTGTAGCGGAAAAGAATAATGTAGTTTTATCATCCGGACATTTTTCCAAAATGTTTTTGATATCATCTATAAATCACATATTCAACATTTCATCAGCTTCGTCTAGGACAAAATACTGAATCTTTTCCAGATTAATATATCAATTATTTAGATGATCTATAATCCTACCTGGAGTTCATATCAATATATCGATTCATTTTCTCAAAGCATTCCTTTCTATAGTATATGACTGTCAGCCGTATATAGTAAAAACATTTAGATCTCTTTTTCATACAAATGATTTTAATTCGTTTCCTATTTGAATAGCAAGTTCTCTGGTAGGAGAAAGAATTAAAGCTTTAATATTTTTTTCAAAATTGTTATTTTGTTTCAATAGATTTTCTATAATAGGCAATCCAAAAGCCGCTGTTTTCCCTGTTCAAGTCTGGGATTGTCAGATAATATCTGATGTTTTATTGAGCAGTAGGGGAATAGTTTTCTTCTGGATTTCTGAAGGGGTCTCATATCATTTTTGGTTTAAAATTTCCAAAGTCTCCATGCTCAATCATAATTGTTCAAATTCTTTCATAGTTT
>CALFEN010000194.1 GCA_937950065.1 uncultured bacterium
AAATAGATGAAAAAATGCATTTAATATAGACGAAGTTTGTCTATTCAAACAATGTTTTTAGTCTTTCATCGGCTTCTTGCTGTTCTTTTTCTTGAGTGATGTTCACGATTTGAGGTTTCTTTTTGGAACTTGAGATTTTGGTAGCCAAAAATAGGTTGTATACAAGTCAGAGTATTATAAGTATATACATTGCATAAAAATATGAAGTCAGACGAAATGTATCTGAAAGATGTTCTTTGACCAGAGAAATCAAATCCTTGTAAACTACAAAATATATTGATATCAAAAATAATATCATAAAATTTATAAGAGCATCGTTTTCCTTAAATCATACAAGAACGTTTATGACTCTCTTGAATCTGAAGCTTGTATTCCAAAAAATCAAAAGTACTATAAGTACAAGTATAAGTATGTTGGAAGTTAGCATTGATGGAGTTTGTCGTGAAAAGAAATTGGATACGGTTTCATTTAGATTTACCTGCTGAAGAAATGGTGCAAATATAAATCATGCTAAAAGTACAAAACAGTATACTATGAAAATCTGTTCAAATTTGGAGAATCTGGTCCATTTGGATATCGCTCTTTTTGGGAATTTAGTTGCCATTTTTGATTTTTAAATATATAATTAATCTCTTTTTTATAATGTTATCAAAATGAATTTCAATAGAATTTTACCTGCACCAAAAGGAACTTTAGAAGTTTAGGTTTTGGTTGGTAAGAGCAGAGCTTTGAGATTTGCATCATGTCTTGGCAGCAAATCAGTTGCTTTGAGCTTGTGCCCAAAATTTGTCAAAAATATTTGAGCTTGTATAATCAACTTTCCATCATTGGATGAGTCACACCAAAACTGCTAGATTTTCGCATTTGAGTTTTGCATTAGGATTTGAACTTTTGCCAAAAAGCTTGTGCTGATATGCTATGAGAAAGTCATTGTAATAGCTTGCTGTCTGTGGTACATTTGAAAATGAGATTTTAGTGTCACTAGTTTTTTTGAGTTTGTATTTATCAACTAAGAATGGTATCAATTCTTTGTAAGTTAATACTTGTGTTGCTGGCAAATCAAAAATATTATTTTGTGTGTTTGCTTGTGTATTTCATGTAGTTGTATTTATGGTTCAGGTTAGATTTGTT
>CALFEN010000195.1 GCA_937950065.1 uncultured bacterium
GATTCCAGTCCAACAAAACACCTCCAAAATCAAAAATGATATTTTTTATTTTTTGGACAGAGCTTTTGACCAGTTTTTTGCAGATTTTTTGGAAAAAAGTATTCAAAAGAAAACTTTTTCCGATGTCGCCTTTGCATCATCGGTTAGAATACGACGGTTATCCTGAACATACGATAGTTATGAAAATGTGGGTGCTAAACGGAGTTTTGGCAGCTATAACAGTGATACTTGTTTTTTATCAGTTTAATGTATGAAGATAATGAAGGTCTGGATAAAAATATTTTTGATTTGAATGATAGTTCAATTTTTTTTACAGACTTTTGTTACCTATATACTCAAGATAGACAATAGTGCTATTTGGCTTTGGAAGGAAATATTTGTTTTATGATTTTTTGTTTATGTCGCTTGGCAGATTTACAGAAACAAAGATTTTGGTATTGTACAAAATAATAAATATATTTATCGGCTTTTGTGGATATTCTTGGCACAAGTAGTTTTAGGATTTCTTTTTTCGTTCTTTACATGAACATCTTTTTCTACCTTTCTTTTGGCTTTCAAATATGATTTTTTTGGTTATTTCATATTCTTTGTATGATATTTCATGGCATTTTACACTCCACAAGGATTCGCTACAAGCATAGCCAAACGATTTGGCAGAGTAATCGTAGTTATGTTGATTTGAGCGTTTTTTTGGTATGCATTGATTTTGGTTAAACCGTGATGACTCAAGTTCTTTGGTTACAACCCTATGATAAATGAATGAAAAGTCTGACAAAGACCTCCTGCCGTTTACAAGACACAGCAGTACTACTGATACCCTAGAAACCAATTCCTTTTTGAAAGACCTATATCTTTTGGATTCTTTTTGATAGCTTTTTGGCCTTTGTTTTTTATGATATACATCAGGAAAAAAAGTCTCAGAAGTACTTATTGACGATGGATTTTATACTGAGCTAATATCATATTTACATTTTCTAGATGAGCTTGGATAGCTTTCTTTTTGCAAATAGTAGCTTTATGAATACTTATGTACGGCAAATGATTTAAAAAATTCTTTCTCAAAGTTTTGACTCCGTTGGTTTTGGTGATGCTAGTCTTTGTTGTATTTTGATACAGACAGATTGTTCAGAGAGAATTTTCAAATACCTGACATCTAAATCTTTTGCAAAAATGATTATCTATGTTTCTGGAAAGTCCAATAATTGGAAAATGAGCTTGATACGTATGACCAGCGTCTTATCAGTGATGAATACAGTTCAATCCTGAAAATCAGTATGTGCAGGTTCTTGTTGAATTTGGTATAATCGTATTTTTGCTATGGTTTGTTATGTTTTTGTTTTTGAGTATTTATCCTTTGTATCTCCAGTGGGAAGATTCCAAAAAACTTAATAAAAATACGGAATTTGCATATTTGGTTGCGATGAGCGTATGAATGCTTTGACTTGCATTCCAGTGACTTTTTTTGCATAGTTTTGTAGATAGAATGATAGTTTATCCTTTTATGATTATATATTGATTGCTTCTTGGTAATTACATACGTTTTCCTTCCACAAAAAAATCCCTTAAGTAAATAAGGGA
>CALFEN010000196.1 GCA_937950065.1 uncultured bacterium
GACCACCGAGATCTACACTCTTTCCCTACACGACGCTCTTCCGATCTCTTTGCCTCATTAAACATTTTGACAGCCTCATCAAAGTCCCCAGCAAAATAAGAGTCCAATCCTTTTTCAAAAAATTTTATAAAACTTGAAATATATAAATTATTTTCCGTTGTTATATAACTTTTGTCTATACCAAAAAGTTCTAGTATCTCTACAGGATTCTCTTTTCATTTGACTTTGATTTTATCCAATCTCCTTACCACAAACTCTTCCTTATTCTTTATATTATTCCACAAATCTGATGATATGCATACTCTGGATCAATAAAATTTATTTATTCACTCCAGCCTGGAAGCTAAATTTACATTATCTCAAATTATCGTATGGTTCAACCTCTTTTTTTCAGAACCAATATCTCAAATTATCACTTTACCAAAATGCAAGCCTATTCTAATATCTATAATATCTTTTTTATCCGATTTTATAATATTTCTTACTTTTTCATTGATAGATGACAATTCCTTTATTATTTGTATAGTACTTTTTGCAGCAAGATTACAAGTATTTCTATCTTCCCAAAAAGCCATAAATCCATCTCACATATATTTATCTATAAATCACTTATTCTCCAAAATAATATTTGTACTATCTTCCAAAAATATATTTAACAAATCAGTACTTTGTTTAGGCGATAAATTCTCTGAAATTTTGGTATATCATACTATATCACAAAACATTATAGCCACGTCTCTTTCCTTGGAAGTTCTTTTACCTACAAAAACACTGTTCTCTACGTTTTTTTCAAATAAATTTTCTCAAGTATATATATTAAATAATTTCTGTATATTATTTTTGAGTCAGTAAAAATCCCGAATTGTATAAGCTAAGTTTGTAAGCATATGTGCAAACAAAATTATCAATATAGTTCATATAGGAACAAATATTGAATTTGGGAAAAAAGAATTTCAAAATAATCATGCTATACATAAATACACTGTTATCGCAAGTATTAATATTGTTTCTATACTGAGCAGAGAAAATATATAAGCATAATTTCTGTTTCTTATAAAAAAATTTATAATAAAAAGATTCAAAAACATCAGACAAAAAATTATTATGAAACTCTGTGTCGGAGAAATACTATATATATAGTCATGATTTAGTAACGCCAAAATCTGGTTCGCATGTATAAGTATTCATGGCATTTCTCCTACCAAAGTATTTCTAATATCATAAATAGACATACGATCTGTAGCTCCTATGAGTACTATTTTATCTTTTACCTTTTCCTTATCAATATTCCCTTTATAAACATCATACAATGAAATAAAATTGACTTGTTTTTGTACTCACGTCAACGTCTCATTATTAAAATAAAGTGGCGTAAAAATATAATTTTTATCCTGTAGACCTTCTCTTACCAGCGGGATATTTGTCTCTTTTCACGCAATATTAATATGTATATTGTTTTCATCTGATTTTATATTATATTCATATTGGTATCATGAAATACTTTGATTCAAGATACCCACCTCATAATTTGCAAAAGCCTCAATACTCAAAGGATAAAGACTAACTCCTGTATCTGAAATATTATTTTGTATTCACAAAAACAAATTTTTGCTAAAAGGATCATAATAATGTGCATGTCACAAAATCGGCTTATTCACTTGAAAAATTTTATCAGGCTCCTTTACCTTGTTTGTCTCACTATCAAAAATACTCGCAAGAATAGTTTTATTTGTTATAGCATTCGTAAGACTTTTGTCATAAGATTCAAAGATCTTATTCAAAACATCAGTTTTCTTGTCATCGCCTGAAAACTGATATCATTTCTCAAAAAAAACATCCATCACGATACTACTTGGATTATATTTATCTAGATTTTCCAAGGCTCGAGCGTAATATCATCTGTGCAGTCATTGATAAGCAATATTTTCATTTACAAAAAATTTAGGATCTACTCACACCACCAAAATTTTATCAAGATTTGATTTGTATCTTTCAGAGAAAAAATTTTTCACAATGTTCGATCTAAATTTCATCATATATGACCGAAAAAACATATCTTGTGATATAAAAAGACTTGATTTTATACTTATAAAAGCGAATATTATTATAAGTACCTGAATTATAAAAAATCTGTGTCAGCTTTTACTGTTTTTCTTCTCTTTATTGCCCATTATTTTTGAAGTTGTTTTATTATATCATTATAAGTTTGCTTTATATTAACTTTAGAATTATCTATAGCATCTATTATTTTTTCTTCTGTGACAGCTGTTCAGTTATCTATCATCTTATTAAAAGCACTAATAATAAAATTTTTAATATTCTCTATGGAGCCGAAGGCATTTTGTTGTAGGTATTCCATCTTTAAGTTTTGAGTTTCTTCGTTTATAGGAGTAAATATTGCGTCTTCCAGATTCTCTGCTTTCAGTGCTTCTTTTATTTGTTTTAATTTCTTTTCTGCAAGCTTTTGTTTTTCTTTTATAGTCAATGTTTCGTCTGAAAGATAACTATCATCAGTAGTCAATATTTGAAATTTTTGGAAATTTTTCAACTTTTGAGCGTATTCTTTATCAAGTTGTGCAAATATTTTCAATTTTAATTCTCAAAGATATTCAAATTTTCATTTACCATAAAGCGCCCAACCAAAATTTTCTATTATATAATTCTTTAATTTATCCTGATATCATGCTATATCCTGTTCATCAAGATGTATAAATTCATTCGAAGTTATTTTCTTATAGACGTTCTGTCATATTGCTTTCTGAAAATCAGAAAGTGTCATACTTTCTATGGAATTCTGTGTAAGTTTAGCTGTCTGATTTTTATTTATATACTTACTATCTCCAGAATTGGATTTTACTTCTATTATATGATCATTTGAATAGATTGTAGTCTCCTTATCTTGAGGACTAAAATATGCCAACCCTGCAGTTCATCTTATCACGATTGTTCACTCATTTGTTTTTATATTAAATGAATCGTCTCACTTAATAGTTCTTATAACCTTAAACCATATTCATCATTTCTCTACTTTCAGACTTGTTTTGGAAGATAACAAATCTTTGGTATTCTTAATTATTTCGTCTATACTTATAGTAGTCATAGGCAGTATCCTTATCACGCTTCCATCCCAGAGATATAAGTTTATAATGGTATTCAAATTTTTTGTCTTGGAAATATAAAAAATTTTATCTCAACTATAAACTTTGATTTCTTTGTTTTCTAGAGAAGGATCGTCTAAAGTCCGTTCTCTTTTTTCGCCAGTTATTTTCTCATTTTGAATCCAGAGCTTGGCATTGTTTTGGGATATGACATCTCAGGTATCCTGTAAGTCCACTTTTATATAGTTATTCTGTTCTTCATAAAATCAGGTAGTATCTACTTTGTTGGAATAAGTCGGGATCAGACTTAATATCACAAAAAAAAGATTTAAAATAGTGATGACTATGGATATGCCGCCAAACAAATAATTCGGCATCTTTATCTTGGAGAGTACAAATATTATTATTGCAGAGACACTCAAACTATATATCAAAAACATAGAAATTCATAATATATTTTTCAAAAAATAAATTCATACGATAAATGTAAAAAAAAGTATCAATATATGAAAATTTTGTCTAAAGAATTCTTGAATTTTCTGCATTTTTTAGTTTATTTCTAAAAATATATACATTATATTATAATGAAAAATTTTTTAATTTCAAATAAATTAATATTTAAGGTCATATAGCAAAAAATTAAAAGTTTTTTTTAAGAATAAAAGCCAATCATACCAAAACGCTTACTACAACAGCAAGTATAATATCCTTTTTTGCAGGTCTATCTTTTTGGAAGATATAAGACATCACTAACATCACTCATACCCCCAAAAAACCCAATAAGAAAGTAATCACAGCTCCAAAACTTTTGATCAAAAAAGCATTGATAAACATAGAAATTCATCATGTGAAGGATGAAATCAATCTATGAAAAAAGAATTTTTTTGACTGGTTTTTTATTTGTTTTAGATATCAGGAATAACATAATATAATAGCTGTTATATTAGTTAACAGTATCCCCAAAAAATTATATGATATGTAATAAAAATGCTGACTAACTAATTTGATAACATAAACTATAAGCAATTGCTCTATTGTTGTCAGCATCTGAATAAATATTACAAGCATTTTATTATTTACTTTTTGCTTACTTTTAGGATCAATACTGCTAAAAACCAATAAGAACAATAGAACGATTGTTATCAAAAAAGATATCAGAGAAGTATCTTTAAACCAAAAAAAACTTACAATTATTATAAGCAAAGAATTTATCTTTTGGTAAGGAAGGATTGCTGATATTTTTTCTGATTTATATACTTTTTGCCGGAGCGGAGAAGTTATCATTCAGATAATCACGATCAAAGTCATGATAAGAAATATAGACAAATTTGTATCAAAAAAATCTTTTAGACTGTAAAGTCAAAACAATAGTATAAGTATAGACAATAAAGATCATCATACAAACCTAAAAGAGTTATAAACTGTTTTTGATAGATCTTTACCTATCCTCACTGCTTTTTGATAATTTATATCATCTATCGCAGACAAAAAAACTCATATAATTCACCAAATCATTTTTTTTTATTTTATATAAATTTTACTTAAGCATATAAGCTGCTCATACCAAAACTGTTACTACAACAGCAAGTATAATATCCTTTTTTGCAGGTCTATCTTTTTGTATAAAATAAGACAACAACAACATTACCCCTACACACAAAAATCATAAAAGTAACGTTATTACAGCTCCATAACTTTTGATAAGAAATGCACTAATAAGAGTTGATATTCATCATAAAATCGTTGCACTTGCCCTGTATTTATAAAAACTGATTGACTGATTTTTTAACTGCAGCGGTATAGACTTCCAGCAAAAGATCAACGCTATTACTATAGTAAAAATAAAACCTATTATATTATAAGAAAGAAAATAAAACTTGTCTGTAACAAGCTTGATAATATAAACTACCAGCAACTGCTGGATAGTTACCAAAGATTCAATAAATAAAATCAAAGCTTTGTTATTTGCCTGCTGGTGTTTTTTAAAATCAATAGTGCTAAACGCCAGTAAAAACAGAAGAAAAATAGTAATGATAAAAGACGTCCACGAAGTATCCTTAAACCAAAAAAAACTTACAATTATGATAAGCAGAGAATTTATTTTTTGGTAAGGGAGGATTGCCGAAAGTTTTTCTTTCTTGTAAACTATCTGCCGGAGTGAAGATGTAAAAAGTCATATAATCGTTATAAATATCATTATTATATAAAGATAAATATCTATATTTAGTAATTCATGATAATCATATATCCCAAAAGCCAATAGAAAAATTACGATTAATATCCCTCCTACAAATCTAAAAGCATTATATAATGTCTTTGCCATATTTTTAGCTGTCTGAACGGCCTTTTGCCACATTATTTCGTTCATTGCATCCAAAAACACAGTAATTAATCACCAAATCATATTTTTCTCTATTTATAAATATTTTATTTAAACCAATATGCTAGTCATACTAGTAACGTAACTATACTCGCCAAAATAACATCTTTTTTTTCAGGAACATCCTTTTGGAAAATATAAGACATCAATAACGTAGCTCATAAACCCAAAAATCAAAGCAAAAATGTAATAACAGGTCATAAGTTCTTGATCAAAAATAAACTTATAAGCCATGATCAAAATCCAGTGAACGATGAAGCAAATCTATATTTATAAAACGTTATTGATTGTTTTTTTAGTATTGAGAAACTCTTGGTTCAAAAATAAATAGATAAGAACAAAGTAATAGCAATAATTCAAAATATCACATAAGATACATAATAAAAAGTTTCAGATATACTTTTTACGAGATATATAGTAATTAACTGATCTGCAAATTCCAGTCATTGAATCAAGAATATCAATCATTTTTTTGATGGAGAAGAAAAATTTTTAAAATCTATTCATGTAATTACCAATAGTATAAGTAAAAATATTGTAGTTATAAATGAAAACCGTGATACTCCTCTACGCCAAAAAAAACTTACAATTATGATGAGTAACGAACTTATCTTTTGATAAGGCATGATTGCTGATATTTTTTCTCTTTTGTAGACTATCTGCCATAGCGGGGAAATAATCAAATTTATTCCCACCATTATTATAAGTAGTATCAAAATGATTGGGGTGGAAAACAATATAGGTCGTTCATCAAAATTCAATAATCAAAGAAACATCAATATCAAGGCAAGAACAAGACCTCAACAAAATCATAAAAAATTAAAGAATCACTTGTTTAAATTTTTTGATAAAGTGAGAGATTTTTGCCGTGTTATTTCATCTATAGAATCCAAAAAAACGGTAATAATTCACCAAATCATTTATCATATAGGATTTTTATCTAAAAAAGTCTGCATATCTATAGTATTTTCTTGTATTTTTATCAAATTCTTTTCCAAAGTAGACATATAAAAAAATACAAGTCAAAAACCTCTTTCATCTCACTGAAATCTCATAGCTATATAAGTCAGTATCATATCTATCTTCTGCTTTACTTCCTTCCTTGCCATCATATCCTGCAGAGCCAAAAGATATTCGGCTTTGTTTACTCTAAATTCTCTTGGTATAAGATCATCTATCTTATTTATATTTTCTATTTCATCTATCTTATCAAAGATAGTAGAGATTTCTGTTTCTTCAAGATCTCATTTATCAAAATATTTTTCCACAATCACCATATCCAAGACATTTTCCTGCACTAATTTTTTTAATTCCTCCAGAGAAAGCCTAATATTATTCTTCAAAAAAAGTTTTTCCAGTTTTTTCATTTTCTCCTGGTAATTTTTATCTTTTTCTTTTGTCTCCAGATTCCTTTTTTTCTTTTCCTCTTCAAAATAATTTTCTTGCATTTTGAATAATTTTTTATTAATAAAATATTATTTTAACTTAACAATATAAGTTTCCTTGCTTTCTTTCCTGCAGGCTGCAGGCTTAAATACTTTAATGTTGGTATCTCCAAATATCCTTTTCATATTCTTTACAAATTCATCAAATCATGGTCACATGAATATCTTTATTACAAACTTCCCATCAGATTTGAGATATTTCTCATATATCCAGACTGTTTTTTCAAGCAATCCTATGGATTTCATAGCGTCCACGTCCTTAAATCCTATCGTGTTTGGCGCCATATCAGAGATAATTATATCAAACTTTTCAATATTATGAGATGATATTGTCTGATCTACAGCATGAACATCTGTAATATCCTGCACATAAGTAAAAACATTTTCCAAGTTCAGATTTACTTGTTTTATATCAAATCAGATAAGTTTATAATCTTTTATCTTAAAATCATTTAATTTGGAATAAACGTACTGAAGCCAACTTCATGGGGCACATCATATATCAAGTATATATTTGGAACTTTTATCAAAAATCTTATATTTCTTATCTATTTCTTCTAGTTTAAAGACACTCCTAGCTTTAAATCACTGTTTTTGAGCTTTTTTAAAATAAAAATCGTAAGGATTATACATTATATTTTTCTGTAGTTAAATAATATATATTTTACTAACTTTTGTCAAAAATTCAATCAAAAAAATACGGAAAACAAAAAAAACACCACGTGCGTAGTGTTTTCTTTGTTTTGTATGTTTAAATATTATTCTCTGGATCCTGCAGGTTTAGTTTTTAAAACATCTAATAAATCCTCTTGAGGATATTCCTTGGATAAATTTCTAATAGCCTTGATAAGGTATGGATTTTTAATTTCTCATCAGGCTTCATTTTTTATTTCCTGCACTTTTTCTCTTAGCGTTAGTTGTGTTCTGTTATCTCTTTCTCTGTGATACAATTTTTGAGTAGAAAAAGCCTGCTTAAGTAATCTAGTAATCATCATTACAGTTACATTGCTTATAGTATTGTTTCAAACATATTCATCTCCTAATACAGCCTTTTGAAGCATAGAAGCAAGATACTGTTTTCTTAATTCTTTAGAAATTTCCATTCCAAATTTTTTGCACATATCTATAGCTTTTTTGGGATCAAAATCCAAAAGTTTTTTTTCATTTATCACTAGTCATTCTCCAAAATTTTCGGCTATAAAATAACTACCTTCTGGATCCTCTTTATTTATTTTTACACCCTGAATTAATAATTCTGCAAAATCTGCATCTGGGATAGCCGCTAATATATCTATAAAATTGACTCAAGCTAAATAATTTCCTGGTTTATCCATCTCATTATTTTTTAATAAATAAAAATTATAAAGTATATATAACTATCTTTTTTAAAAAGTCAATAGATTTTTATTAATTAGAAAATACTACCAAATTAATAACTACGGAAAATAAAATTAAATAACGTTGTATTTATACACAAAATGTATGTTAAAAATCTACTATATTCATTCAGTCATAATAATAATTTATTATCTGTTTGTAGTCGTATCACTGTTCTGCTAGTTTTTGAGCTCATTCTCCAGAAAGTCAGACTCCATGTCCTCTAAAATCATCACAAGCATAGACATCTGTTACTGATTTGAGATAAGGAGTATCTGTCCAACCGTATTTTTCTTTACCCGAAAAAGTGAATCATGCAGAACAATTGAAGTACGGTAATATAGGCACAAAATCATTGTACATTATTATTTCATTATCAGTCACCTTCAATGCATCATATCGTTTTTGAGAATATTTTTTAAATCATTCTCATACATACTTCTGGAAAATTCTAGGGTCATCTACAGCATTATACCTTGCTCATTGAGGGATAGAAGGATGCTGATTTTTATTTTGCATATAAAAAAGTGTATAAGATTTTATAATAAGCGACATGGCTTTGATCTTTTCTATAGACTGCTTCTCTGATATCTCTCAAATTCAATTCATATAATCCTCAAAAGGCAAATCGTTTATAACTACAAATTTTTTGATATATCATTTCTCTAGGTCTTTGATACTATCTTGTTTTATGATAAGATTTCATTTAAAAATATTCCGCATACTTCCATCATAACCTTTCCTCTCAAAATTTACTATTTGAACAATATTATTATTAGCAATATAAACTTCGCTTACATTGTATACTTTTTTATTTATAGTAGTTTTTAATTTATCCCCATTTACCACGATCGAAAGACTTTTCACATTTTTTACCTCCTTGGAGTCTACAGCGATATCACATCAACTATCACATACTATATCCCATCACGTCATTGTAGTAGATGGAGTGTACAACAATACTTTAATATTTCAATCCAAAAGGGTTTTAGCTTCTTTCAGACTTATCTTATAAGAAATCTTTTTGGAGCTATTGGTTGCTGCGGCCCATCAAGTCTTGGTGATATATTCACTTTTCCTGACAGCCAATAAATTTTCTGCTTCCCTTGTCCAATATACAAGCATGTTCAATATATAATCTTTTTTTGATGAACTTGCCTTTACTTGTTGTTGACCACTTGCTCCAGATCATCTGTACTGCAAATTCAATGTTAATTTCCCTGTACTCTGATTACAGTTCAATACCTTAAATGTATCAGATAATTCCTCACAGGATTTTATCTTATCACTAACATCAAATGGCAATGTTATACTACCTGTATTCCCTTCTATACTAAAACTACCAGTAAAAGACATTTGCACCTGTGTTCTTTTTGATCAAGTATTTGTAGAAACTGTTCATGTATTTGTCTTTGTAGAAACCTTTGTTGTTGAAGTTTTTGTATCTGCGGAAGTCAATTTAATATCAGATTCCAAATTCCTGACTATTTTATATCTGATTTCGTCCAGTTTATTATAAAGGTTTGTCCCTGGACAAGCTGTTTTACCAGCATCTTTATGTCATATCAAAGAATAATTTTTTGTATCAGTAAGATATGGAGCTACGGAACTTTCTATATGATAGGTCTTTTTGTCAAATATATTTATATTATATTTTTTTGACAAAGCTGTAGATAGTTTTACTAATGAATCAAGAGCTTCTTTAGTCGGCTCTTCTTCATTAAAATTTCAAATAAGAGATATTCATACTGTATCAGAATTATTCCATGAATCATGTGCTCATATCACTCCTGCTCATCAGGCTCTTCATTCATAAATATTTCAATATTGATCTATAATAAAATTGTATCAAATATCACCTCGTCAGTGAGTAATAGCATGATAATAGTAAGTGCTTTTGAGAAAAGACTTTACAGCATCAGCTCCTGAAAGAGCTGAATATTTATTTGCTGTGTGGTGCACTACTATAGCTTTTTTGTTGTAGTGGTACCGCAATGGCCGTCGCAACTTAAATTCTCAATCATAACCAACAGTTTTATCTATGGTAACCTGATCACTAAAATTTGTCTGCAGATATGTGTTTCTTGCGTCAGTTATCCTTTGTCCTGCTGTTTTCTTCATATAGAGATCATAATCATCTTTTTTCAATTCCTCTAAATATTTTTCGGAAGCTGCCTGATTTTTGAGCATCTGCTGATACTCATCAAGCTGCCAATATCTAAAAGACTCATCTGCTCCCCGTTCTTCACGTGAGATTATATTAATATCATTTAATCACCAAATTCAATATTTAGCAAAACTAAATCAACAGAACATAAAAAATCAAAATAATATTGATAGGGCTTTCTTAAACATTTTTTTCTAATTATTTTTAAATTTATTATAATCTTTTATTTATAAACGAATTCTTATAATAAAAGTTATATCTTAATCATGGCTTTTTATATATTCGTCATTATAACCAAAATTTCTGTAATATCAACCAAAACTTATTTAATATTTTCTACATATTCCTTTGTAATTTTTTCAAAACTATTAAGAATTTCAAGTTTTAAATTTTGAGCAAAATTATTATTTTTTATAGTCTTCAATATATTATCTTTTCTACTTTTCAATGCATCAAGTATCTTCAGAAAAAATGCTTTCCTTTTGTCTTTATTCAATATCAAATCTCATATTTTTCAAATTTTATCTTTAAATGATGCAGAAATTCTACTCACCATTTTATCTTTAATTTCAGATATTTTTTGCAGCATATCCTGCCTCAAATTATGATTAGTTTTTACCGTATCAACAAAGGCTACGGCATAGTTTCCAAAATCTGTTATCTTATCAGCGTCTATATATTGCCTAATGCTTTCAAAATAAGTATTTTCTATCTCCTCCAGTTTTGATAAAAAATCGTCATTATTGTATGTCCCCTGATTTTTTTGTCCCTCTGCCTTTTGGTACAAATCCTTGATATTATTTACCTGTGTCTGGACAATATTTTTTATATTCTGTTTGTCTCAAGTGGTTAAATCGGCTTTTAGATATAGCTTAATGTCTGGATATTTACTATAAAAATCCTTTCGATTTTGATTTATTTTATTTTCAAAATCTGTTTTTATAGAATTTATATTAGTAAGATCTCAAGACAAAGTAGAGAAATCAAATAATTGTGATGTTATATTTTTTATATAATCTGTTGTATTTTGCTTCGCCTGTCTAAAATTTAAGTTAAATGCAACTTTTGGAGGATTATTTGGAGTGGCATGTTTTAGAGAAAGAGGAGATTGCTCTGCCCATACAAAGTTCGCAGCAAAAATCAGAGTAAGAATAAATATTATTTTTTTCATTTTATTTGATAATTTTATAAATTAATATTCAGGAATCATCTCTTCATAGTAATTACTATTATCAAGATTTATACGACTTCAATAGTCTACAGTACCAAGCATTTTATCCACCTGATGATCTATATCATTTACAATTTCGTCTGTATTATCAGCGATTCTTTCATTTTCCTTTTTTATGTTATTTTGT
>CALFEN010000197.1 GCA_937950065.1 uncultured bacterium
ATTTAAAATTTAATAAAATTATAATGAAAAGTATATTGAATACTATTAAGCATTGAGCGATATTTGGGGTTTCAGCACTTATTATTCTTTGCGGATGATTATATGTGTTTCTCAAAGCCCGGCAAACTACTAATCCATTATTAAGTGATACTAATCCATGAGCATTGTATGTAAATACAAATGAGACATTGACCGCTGCCAAATGGAATACTTTGGTAGGTAATATGGCTTGAATAAAAATAAAAATTTACACTGGCACAACAGCAGCAGCAGACAGTACAACGTTTGTGCACGGACTGGATTGGGATAAAATATTATCTCTACAATGTGAAGTAAAATATAGCGGGACAACATATTATCCTTTGACTTATTATCTATATGATTGATCTCAAAATGCTCGCATAACAGTATTTAATGCTACAAATGTAACTATTAATCACGTAAATGCTACGGGATATAGAAGTCAGCCGTATAGATGCGTGGTGATGTACACAGATTAAAAAATTATTTAATATACTTGTTTCTGATCATTCAGTTTACTATTTTTCCTACGCCAAGTCCGTAGCCGTTTCGTTTTAATACCACAAATTCAGAGCTCGAATTGTATTTTCATCAGGAAACTTCGTCTAAACTTATCTCTTCTCAAAGAGCATACTTTTGTGAAATTATTTCATCTAATTCTACAAAATTTTTGGAGGCTGTATTTCCGAGTATGCTGCCCAAACCATGTAAAGGCAAGAGTTTCCCGTCTTCATAGGTTTTTAAAATAGGGATTCAGATTCTTTCTATATGCATCAGATCTTTTATTTCCAAAAATTTGGGAGATACTAAATATACCTGATTTCTTGTTGAAACAAAAAAATGTGCAGTTTCAATTGTTTTGATACCAAACTCTTGGGATAGATAATTTAAAATTTTTTTCTGCAAACTATTTGAGAAGTCTATTTTAAAAGGATTTTTGGGATAAAGTCTACTTTCTTTGCTGACAAGTTTTTCTGTAGTATCTTTTTTGACTATTTTACTTATAAAAAATCATCAAGTCTTTTGGATGTGAGGCCAAAATCTTGCAACTTTTTGAGTATCTTCCGAATTGAGTATTTGTTCGTCATTGTAATATCATATTCATGATGATTTGTTTTTTATTTCAATATTTACAAGTTCTACACTGCTACCAAAAAAATCTAATATTTTTTTGAGATTTCATTCGTTTTCTATAGGATTTAATGTACAAGTAGAAAAAATTATATTACCTCATGGTTTAGTAGCTTTGATAGCGCTGACCAATAGCTGGAACTGTGTTCCTGCAATTTTCTTGATTTCTTCTATCCTCCACGCACTCAACGCAAAATCAGATTTAAAACCTGTTCATTCACCAGAACATGGAGCATCTACTAAGACAGCGTCAAATATTTCTCCAAGATTTTTGCCAAAACTAAATCAGTTAAAACTTGTGATAATATTGTTGTAAATTCACATTCTGCTAATGTTGTGTGCCAGTGCCAAAATTCTTGTTTTGTTTACATCGTTGGAAACTACAAGACCTGGTTTGTTTCTATTCTTCATCATAAGGTAATCTCATATCTGTGTAGTTTTGCCTCATGGAGCAGCACTAATATCCAGAACCAATCAATTTTCTACAATATCAAGAAATTTTACACTCATACCTGCAGCAATTTCTTGGATATAAAAAAATCAACTTTGATGTAAAAAAGTTTTACCCAGAGGTATTTCTAGATTTTCCCTGTCTATATAAAAAAGATCTGTTTCAGTTTTATCCTCAAATTCAAAATCAGGTTTTGTTAACTTCCATCATCGTTTGCTGGTAATTTCTATAAAATCTCTAGTTGAAATTTTATTCAAATTTATTTTTATGCTTTTTTTGAGTGGCATTTGACAAAATTCCAAAAAATGATCAATTTCATTTTCGTTTGACAGGAATTTTTTTAGCTGGTCTATGTATCTTTCGTTTACTCACATTCAGATTTATATTATAAATATTAAAAATATCAATATAATTTATCCAAAAATATATTAAAATCAAATCAATTTTAGCAAAAAACTATATCTTTGATTTGCAAAATATCAAATTATCTTTAAAATATTATATTTAACACATTACTATATTTCAAAATAATGTCCGATAAATGTCTGGATTATGCAATGCATTATATATATCGCTTTCCCAAAACAGAAAAAGAATTAAGAATTCAACTTTTAAAAAAATGATTCAGCGATGAGGAGGCAGATTTTGTGATTTCTAATCTTAAAGAAAAATGATATGTAGATGATAGAAAATTTGCTGAAGCTTATATAAATTCAGAGCTTTCAAAAAAATGAAAACCGATTATAGTCATAAAATCAAAACTTCTGTCCAAATGAATAAAGAGAAATATCGTCGATGATGTTTTGGATAAAGAACAAGAAAACATTGATGAGGCTACTTCTAATGCAATTAGAAAAGACATTGAAAAGATGAAGAAAAAAGGACTTGAATGATTTGATATAATCCAAAAACTTCTTTCCAAATGATATACGATGAGGGACATAAAGAAAGTCATATAAAATTTGACAAAAAAAATTTTTTATTTAAAATTTAATTAAAATTTACTTACAAATAAAAATACAATGTTGGACGAACAAAAAAATTTACTTATGAATGAACTCAAGAACTCTCAAACGGAAGAGTCGGAAGAGCAAGAGTATATCATAAAAGAGAGAGATAAAAGATTTAAAGAATACAATAAATTAGTAATTATCTTTGCTATAGCATTTCTTTTCGTTTTATTTTTTGCTTTGGACTATCTAAAATATACTAATTTAATATCAGGCACTAGTACACTTTCAGAGGATAAACAATTTGAAGAAGACTTTAAAGATAAAAAGAATCAATATCTTTCCTGGATGTGAATAGAAAATCAGAAATGAATAAATGACGAATTAACTGTAAATTTTGATGCGACTTCTGGAGACGTTATAAAAAATACAATAGTTGAATATGTTAATAATTTAGATATCCCTTATGCAGAAAAGAAAGAAAATACAGAAAAAGCTCTTACTTCTTTAGCTTCAAAACTAAAAGAGAATGATACAGTTATAGAAAAAATAAACACAGATATTTGAACTTATTGATTTTTACCAAAGGACTTAAACGATATTGTGTCTGATAGTTCTATACAAAGATCTATACTTTCAGTGGAATGAATAAAATTTTATACAGCTATGGATATCTTTTCAAGATTGCCTTCATTCAGAGAATCTCTGTCTACTATGATTTGAGATACTCCAGACAAAATAAAATCTTCTTTGACTTATTTCTTGTCAAAGTGAGATACTGATATTCAAAAATATGTAGACTACTGTTATCTAAATCCTTATGAAACATCTTGGGATTGTCCAGAATTTAATGATTTTGACAACTATTATAATAGACTAAAAGCAAGTAAAGAGGATAATGGATATAAAACTTTTAACACAACAGTATTTAAAAGAGTAATATACTATATAGAACAAAAACTCGAATATGAGAAACCAGCCAAACTTGCTATAGTAATGAATAGTCTTGATCCTGTAAAAAATAGTATTCAATTTACGGTCTCTATAAATACCCTAAAAGATGATGAAAACAAACTATTTCAAGAATGAATGACAAGTCCTCATATAGATATAGTTAGTTTGTTTGTTTCTTTACTTAGAGAAAGTTATCTGATATTATGATCAAAGACAGATTTTAACGATGTAACTGTAAACGAACAAAAAGATACTATTTGAAACCAACAAATTTCTTTTAATAATTCAAAATTTGAATTTGATGTCCCTGTCCAAAAATCTGTAGAAAGAGAAATATATGATTATGTTTATAAATAAAAATAGACAAATTTAAAAAATTAAATAAAATAACAATGAGCCAAAAAGATAATAAGAAAAATAAGAATGAAGCTCTGGAAAAAATACTAAAAATTATTTCAGATAAAACAAAAATGTTGTTGGGAAGTCCATTCAAACTTTTTAAAGTCCTGATAATAATTTTTGTGTTGGAGGTATTGGTAATAGTTTGAATTTTTGTGTATGTTTATTTCAGAAATTTAGATTTAAATAATCAATCTCAAAGTCTTTTAGATATTACAGAAGATGAAAAAATTAATTATTGATTATTGGAAAAGGATTTTACAAATAAAATTAATGCAAATAGTTTAGATTGACTTATAAGCTATTTTAATGAGCAGCTTGTAACAAAAAATAAATTAAGTGATTCTTTTGATAAAATGCAAGTTTCTTATAATTATTTTTTAAAAAATATTTTTTTACCATCTCTAAATATTTGGTATGATCCATACATTAGAGATTATAACTTAAGTATATATTGAGGAGCCTATATTCAAAAAAATCCTTTTGTTGATATCAACTTGATGAGGAAATGGTGAGATTTTTTTAAAAAGGTCGATGGAGGATTACCATTCAATGATATAAAAAATATTAAAATATGATGATTAACTGAAGATCAAAATGGTTATGTAAAAATAAAAATTTCAGTTGACTTCACAGCGAACCAGAGGCGTTCATTTTTGATGCTTGTAGACAAGCTTTCTATATCATCAAACAAAAGAAATATATCCTTAATCACTGAATTTACTTCCGATCTTTGGAATACCATAAGAGAAGAAAAATCTAAAGAATTGGAATCTCTTGCAAAATCTAAATTCCCTGATAAGAAAAAATTTACAGAAGATGATATTAATTTAACGCTTTGAGAACAAATGTATAATTGGGTACAGAGTTATTGCTGAAATGAGTATACAGATGTAGAAAAAGCCACTTGTAAGAAGAAATATGAAAAAGCTCCTTTTGGGAAATTGATAACTCAAAAGGTTATAGAAGATACTATAAAGACTTCTGCAGATTGTAACATTAATAATTGATCAAGTATAACTAGTGATTGTTATTTCAAATTTAGAGATAAATTTAGAGATATCCCTTTCTTGGCTTATAGTATATGAGAAAATAATAATAATAACGATAAGCCTAATTTGTTAAAGAAATTTTATTTTGATATCCCTCCAGCATTAAATATTACAAAATTTACATTCAGTAAATGAGAAAAGACTTGAATATCTGATGATCAAAATCAATATAAATGAGTTATAGAACTAGAGATATATGGAAGGGATTTGTCTGATCAAGATATATCTGATATACAATGACGTTTGGGATCTCAATGTTATTCTTCAGGAACAAATTTAACATTGGAATTAGCTATGCAAAAGATTGATCAAAGATTATCTGATATAGCTCAAAAAAAATCAGGAACAGATGCTGACTTTAATAGTAATACACTTAGAGACCTTACAGATTTAAAATGAGTCTTTACAGATATTCAATCCAAGTATGGGGAATTATCTCATTATCAAAAAGCAATTAAAGCTTTTGAAATCTATAGAATGCTAAACGATTGAAATCTTTGTAAAACAAAATAATTTATTTTGTAAAAAAAAATATGGCAGATACTACAAAATTTGTGAAATGATTGGAAGACGCTATTATACAGGCAGATACTATAAAAATATTTGATAATCTGCTTACTATATGAGTAGAAATGTGATCTTCAGATATACATATAGAACCTTTTGAAAATTATTCTAGAATAAGACTTAGAATAGATTGAATATTACAGGAACTTACACAATACCCAAAAAATATCCATGAAAGTATTATTGCGAAGTTTAAAATAGAATCATGACAGATGAGGCCTGATGAAAAAAGACAGCCTCAAGATGCTCGTGTGTCTACTGTGACTCTTACCGATAAAGAAATTGACCTTCGTGCAAATACTCTGCCTACTATATGGTGAGAAAAACTTGTAATGCGTATTGTAGATAAATCAAAAAAGATTCCTCCATTGGAAGTGCTCGGTATAGAATGAGTAAATAATCAACTTTTGTTTGAAAATATAAATATGCCAAATGGTATCGTGCTTACTACATGACCTACATGATCAGGTAAGTCTACTACTCTTTATGCTGCACTTTCAGATTTAAATAATGTAGACGTGAATATTACTACTTACGAAGATCCAGTAGAAAATAAAATGGATTGACTTAATCAGTCTCAAGTTCGTGCGGATATATGATATACATTTGCCCATTGACTTAGGGCTGCTCTTAGACAGGATCCTGACATCATAATGGTGTGAGAAATTCGTGACTGGGAGACATTGGAAACTGCTATGGAAGCTGCTATGACATGACACTTGGTGTTTTCTACTATCCATACAAACTCTGCAGCTGAAACTATTACAAGAATGATGAATATGGGGGCAAAACCTTATATGATTGCTTGAACGTTTAATCTTGTAATGGCGCAGAGACTTTGAAGGAAGATCTGTAGTCATTGTAAAGAATATGTGAATGTCCAGGAAAAAGATCCTGTACATTATAGTAACGCAAAAAATGTTTTATCCAAGATGGACAAAGAACTTCTCCAAAAAGAGTTAATTCTTAGGAAAATAAGTATAGAAGAATGCTGGTCTCCATTTGTTAAAGAATGAAGGATGGCTATATGAAGCGGTAAAGATCCTGCAACATGATGAGTCTGTCCTATCTGTGGATGAAGCGGATACAAATGAAGAGTTTGACTTGTAGAAATGCTAGAATTCTCTGATGATGTAAAGAATCTACTTTTGCAGTGAAAAACAGCATTTGAAATAGAGGAATATGGTCTAAAAAAATGAATGATAAATCTTGAAAGAGATTGAATATTCAAAGCTATAGCTTGAAATACCACATTAGAAGAAGTTTATAGATTAACTAAACATAAAAAATATTAAAATAACACAAAACAAAAATGGTACAAGCAATAAAAAAAACATGATTTACATGAAAAATCGAAATAAACTTTAATAAACCTTGACTAAAAAATAAGGTATCTTTTTTTAGACTTATGGCGATTACTCAAAAAGCTGGTCTTGGTATTAGAGATTCGGTTTTGACTATATTAAAATCTGAAAATCATATATGAATGAGAAGGATTTTGGAGGATATAGTTGCTCATGTAAATAAATGACTTACTTTGGCTGTAGCCATGGAAAAGCATTCATATTTTTTTGGACTTGAAGAAATAGAACTTATCAGGTCTTCAGAGACAATATGAAATATGCCCGAAACGTTAGAAGAAATATCAAAAGAACTAGAAAATTTTCAGAAAATTAGAGCGAAATTAAAAAACGCACTTACATATCCTACTGTTATTATTATATTTGCGATTATAGCAGTTATAATTTTGCTTATAAAAGTTATTCCAGTTATAGTTAGTATATTCCCTGATAAAGATAAATTACCGGCTGTTACAAAGCTTATGCTATTTATTTCCGGGTTTATACAAAGTTCCGGATATCTTTTGGCTATATTTGTAGTATTAGCTGTGTTATGATACAAATTTTGCTATTCTATGTTGTTGCCATTTAAAATAATGATGGATAATGTTTTCTTGAAACTGCCTATAATATGAATGTTTGTAAGAAGCTTCAATCTTTATAGATTCTCAAAACTTTTGTGAGATTTTTATAATGCATGAGTTAGTCCTATAGTTGCTTTACATCAGATTTCAGATATCCTAAAAAATTATCATTACCAGCAAAAATGTCAAAATATTAGAAAAGATTTGGAAATGTGATTGAGATTTCAGGATTCGATAGAATGATCACGGCTTTTTGACCCCATCCTTACACAGATTATATGAGTATGAGAAGATACTTGAGATATTGGTGAAGTTCTAAACAAAATGGCAGATTTTTATAGGGATGAGATAGACTACAAACTGGAATGAGCGATGAAAATGATTGAACCTTTACTGATGTGATTTGTTGCCATAATAGTTTGAGTTGTAGTCGCTTCCGTATTCTTGCCTATGGCTGATTTGATATGAGAAATACAGTAATAATTCGTTTTATCCACTGTATAACTGTAACTATCGGCACAAATTAAGAGCTGTTAATAATGCTTTTTCCTAAAATATTTTAAATCGAATTTTTTCAAAAGTTAAAAATTGTTTTATCCATCCAGACGAAAATAAATTGTTTTCTATGGGGACAAAAATATTTTTAACTTTTTTTGAAATTAAGAGTGTGATAAATTAAGGTGCTGATTTTCTCTTTTATCAAAGTTTTAAATTACAATAATTTTTTAAAATACTTTAATTGTTTTTTATCTTGTAATATCATTGCCTCAAAATTAAATTTGCACAGACATAAAAAATTTCTAAATACGAGGCCTGACAAACAATGTTATTATAATATAGAATACTTCAGTATAAAACATCTGAATTAATTATCGAAATATTCTATATATCAAAGAGATGTAGAAAAAATTTAATAAGGGATTTATTTCTATACAAAGGCTGTAAAGTAATTCAATTTCAATAAGTATCTTTGATTTATTATAAGTTTGATTGAGTAAAAAAGATTAAATAA
>CALFEN010000198.1 GCA_937950065.1 uncultured bacterium
ATAAAATATTCGCAAGCTCACACTCCATCTTTAATTCAAAGAAAAAGGATAGAAAAATTGGCACAAATTAGGAATAGTCAAAATATTTAAAAGTTATTTTTTTGTGATTACATAGTTAAATACTTCCTTATTTGGTACTATATCAGGTAATGCTCATGTTTGTACGTATTGTAGAAGTACTACGTTTATGATAGTATTTGATAGGCTGTTTGTTATCATTATAAATATTATCAACAGTAAGAATATTCCTGCACCCAAGACCATTTTACCAGACAGGATAATAAAAGTGGATAGAGCGAGTACTAGTAAAAATATCATAAAAAAAAAGAGTCATGTGGAGACATATATTATAGCTCTTTCCCCCCATGTCTTCTTAAAAAGGCTTCAGGATTCTTTTACTGCCTGTATAGGTCAGTATCCTTTTAGTATCATTATAGGGAAGCTAAAGAAGGTTAGTATAGACCATGCTGTTCCTAGTATGCTTGATACAATTCTTCCCAAATATTTATTACTTTCGAGAAGTTTTAGAATCATAGAAACTGTTGTTGCCAAAAATGTCCATTGAATTATTTTCCCTAAATGATCCATGCTGTCCTTTATTCCATCTCCAAACTTATTTTCTTTTCAGTTTATTATTCTGTTTACTGATCCTATTATTGATGTGTTAAAGAAAAATACTATAAAATAAGATAAAAGATATACACAAAACATACAAATAATAAAAACTACTCATTGTTGGTCTCTAGTCATATTTTCTGCAGCACTTATATAAAAAAATCCTCATCATACTACAGCCAATAATATTATAAGACTGCATACGAATGATAGTATAGCATATACAAAAAGCTCTTTTTCTTTCATTATTATCTTAAAAGAAAGCCTTACTAAATTATAACTGATTGCGAATTTACCCATTTTAAAAGAATTTAATATATAAAATTAAGATAAAATATATTGAAATTTTTTGTAAAAGCAAATAGAAAAACAACTTGATTTTTGAGTAAAATTTTTTATACTCTTTATAATTATTATTTAAAAATAAGGATTGTTATGTTCAAATTGAGAAGATCATTTACTTTGATAGAAGTAACAACAGCAATAGTTATAGTAATAGTGTTATCTGCAGCTGGTTGGTTTTTGGCTGCAAAATTTATGAAACAATGAAGAGATGCAAAAAGATATGCAGATGCCAATAGTATAGCTACAGCACTGCAAGGTTACTATTTTAGACAAAAAGATTATCCTGATCCAAGCGATAAAATAGAGATTTTTGATCAGTCCGGTACGTTGATATGATATCAGGGAATAGTAGATGAACAAGTTGTGTGAAATGGTCTAGATATTACAAAATTACCTATAGATCCAAGTGATAAAAATACATATTATAGTTATGTAAAAGCAATCAATCCGTGGGAGAATAGAAAATGATATGAGGTATGAACGATGATAGAGGATTATAGGGATAAAGAAAATGGAGAGCAGATATATAGAGGTAAATATAAAACGCCATACATTATAAGCAGTAATACGATAAGTACATGTGAGCAGTGAGATAAATTAACTTATCCAAGCAAGATAACAGTGATGAATTATGAGACAAATGAATACGCTCGCAAGAGAAATTTAGCATCGTGAAAAATAATGCTAGATTTACTTAATCTTAAATGAAGCTGCCAATGAGAAGTTATTGCTAATATTATTTGACTTCCCTGACGGACAATCCCAGTTCCTGATGTTAAAACATGTTCTGATTGATATTATTTTAATGGGGAATATTGTGATGATAAATGTGCGGCATGAGTGATAAGATGAAAAAAATATAAACAGATAACATATAATTACACAGGGATGATATTGTGACAATCATGAAATTTTATATGATCACCAGTGGAAAATTTTACATTTTTGATGAGGACATATTACGCACAAATAAGATGTTACGAATGAAATTGAGAGATATTAAAAGAATGGTATGTAGATAGCACAAAGCCTCAAACTGTTATAATAAATAATTATTATAGTCTTGTAGATACCCAAAAGAACGCATGATCTACATCTTTAAATCTCAACACAGTGAGTGGTTTGTCAGTATGAGATGAAGTATTAATAATTCAGATGCAGCACGTAACTAATGCTTGAGTATATGAATATAAGACAATAAGCAACATAGTATGAAATCAAATCCAATTTTTAACATGAATAGTAAAAACATATTATTCAAATACGTTCAATTCTACAACTTCAAATGTAACACAAGTCATTAGAGTCCCTCATTATACAGATATGATAATTCCAAGTACAACTACGATCACAGCTCCGGCATGGAATGGTTCAGTATGAGGGATAGTAGTATTTAAGGCAACATGAACAGTAGTTATTACATGAAATATAGATGTAAGAGGTAAATGATTTAGAAATGGTTTATCATGAATTCATGGAAATTCAGAATATGGGCAGTATGACTGACCAAAAAAAGCAGAACAATGAGAATCCTATTGCTGACGGGGAACAAGAGTATGAGACCAGAAATGTGGAGCAGGATGATGATGATATGGAGGGGTTTATCAAGTTCGGTGATTGGCATGATGATGAGGTGGAGCCTATGCTACCAACTGATGAGATGGACAATTATATAATAGTAAGACGTTTCCTAGTGTATGATATGCATGAGTTGGGTACTGAATTCAAAATTTATGACAAAAAATATTTTTGGGTGCGTGATGATGAGGTGGTGGATGACACCATGAAAAAGGTGTTTATTATTGGGATGATGATGGAACTTGATGAGGTATGGTTATGATAATCGCAGATACATTCAAATTATCATGATATATATATGCGAACTGATATAATGGTAATTACAGCCAGTCTTATCATTGTGGAGGATGATGAGGTTGAGCTGGTTGAGCTGTTT
>CALFEN010000199.1 GCA_937950065.1 uncultured bacterium
AATGAAGAAAACAGCTAAACTAATATGGGCTAACATATCGATATTATATTTCGTGTCCTGTTTCTTGCGATTTCTATATTTTTTGTATTTTTGGAGTTTGTCTCATGCCTCTCTCGGAGTAATTTTTCATCTTTTTGTAGCTATTTTTATGGGATTTTATAATTCCTCTTGATTTTTAATATAAATATGTATCATAGTATTATGACTAGTCATAGATATTTATATCCTAAACACAACAAAATGAATACACATGATACCTCAGATCAGTTGCCAAAAACAAATTTTACTATCCTTTTACACATAACAAAACCTGCGTGAATCCAAAATATCCTGGACATCATAAAGAAAGATGATTTGTGATTTGACTGGGATCAACCTATTCAAATATCAGAAGAATCCTACAACGAAAGAAGGATTTATTTTGAAAATAAGTTTGAAATTATGGATTTTTCAGATTATATCACACAGTGATGAGTAAGCAAAATCTTTGAAAAAAGGCTTTTGGATTTCATTGATGAAAGGTGAAATATTCCAGAACTTGTATGAAAATTTGAAATAAATTTTGAAATCGTATCTTTTGTAGAAACAGCTGAGAACAACAGAGAAAAACTACTTAAAATGATGAAAATTTATCACAACACTTGTAGCGAAATCATCGAAAAAACTTTTCATTTTATGGGTTATTGATACAGGAATATGAAGCAAATCAGCATCATAGAAAATGATACCAACTACTATTCTGGTTTCGAAGAAAAAGAGACAAGACAATTCAATAATAAAGTAAAATCATTGAATGCAATTATGAAGTAAATAATCCTGCATTCGAAACCAAAGAGGGATAAATCCCTCTTTTTTGTTTGTCTAATATTTAAAAATAGCTATGAGACTTTATTTTCTGGTTCTGGATTCCGTTCTACAGACATTGATACGACTCAGCTTTCTATTCAGATTCTTACTTTGAGATTAAATGGATCAAACATATAAATTTTTTGAGCAATTGCCCTTGGCTTGTTTATGAAATAATTCAGACCTGAAAACAGAAATTTGTTATAAATTTCCTGTGCCTGATTACTGGCTTTGGAACGCTGATTTTCCTGAATAGAATTAAGTTCCTCTATCTTTTGTTTAAACAGATCAGGTGCTTTTTGTATCATTTCTTTGATATGTCTTCAGCTTGACAATACATGATTTTTTCAATCATTAATAACTTCATTCACAAATCAACTAAGAAAAGAGTGTAAAACAGAGGATATAATAAAATAAATCATAAAATTAGGCTTTCTCCATCAGAAACTATTTTTGCATTGACTCAAAAATATAGGATTTATTAACCAATAATTGTTTATAAGTTTTATGTCTTGCGGTTTAAAGCAAATTATATCATTAGCACTATAAGAAAAATTTTCATTCAATGTTTCCACCTCAAACAAGGGACTTATGAATTTTTTGAAAGCCTCAAATTTTATCTTATTTCTGTTTACTTGATTTCATTGATTATTTCAATGATTTCTTTTAATATCTTCATACAGATTTAATGCTTTTAATTCCATAACAAATAATTTTTTGTAATTTTCTCTTAAGTAATCGTGAGCAGAATCATACCTATTATTTAACTCTCTTCCATTTTGTTTTAAACCATCTCATTCACACATTATAATAACTAATACATAGCTGTATAAAGAAATAATCTGCAAAAACTGGAAGTAGGTTTTATTATTCTTTCACTGCAATCTTTTTTTGCCGTTCTCGTTT
>CALFEN010000200.1 GCA_937950065.1 uncultured bacterium
TTTTCTATTCTTATATAGTACATATTTTTCATAAAACAAAGGCATACATTCCTGCTTCTTCACAAGCTTGAGCTACTTCATTTTCAAAAAAATACATATCTGCCAAAGCTCTTATTCCATTATCCTTCATCTCTTTTATAGCAAGTTTTGTTTGCTCATAAACAAATTGACTATTGACGTGTTTTGCCTCCATAGGCCATATATACTGCTCTAACCACTGTTTTAGCGGCAGATCCTCTGCAAGACCACGGAAATAAACCATAGCTGCATGAGTATGAGCATTTACAAATGGTATTGAAATCTTTTTTTTCATCTGATAAATAGTAAGAAATAAATTGATTATGTAACTAAAATATGACTATACAAATATTATAATGAATTTATTTTAAAGAACAAGTTCTTATTTATGATATTTTGTATTTGCATTGCGAAAAATTTTATATTTCATATTTAAAACAAGAGTAATTGCTGAGTCATAAGAAAATATCATACTCTATATAAATATAATAACTTCATTGTAGGACAAAACGCTCTGTTGCAGATAAAAAATTTATTATCAAGACTTACCTCAATAAAAGTTACTAAAAATTCTTTTTGCTACAAAACTAGATAAAAGCAGCTAAAATATGCTAAAATATGAAAAAATTAGTGTAAACTACCTGTTTATTTAAGATTTTAATATTTTTAAAGTCAAATTACACAGATAAATCAAAGCTTTTGGACAAATCGTGTCCATTTTTTATATTTTATTTTTTTTGACAATATCTTTACAAATAAAAAAAGAGAAAAAATATTTCATTCTTCTTTGTCTGTATAAAATTTCTGAATTTTTTTACTAAATTGAAATAGTGATTATATTTATAATTCTCAATCAGACTTTAAAATCTTTTTCACTTTTATAAAATTTAATATCAACTGAATAATCATTATAAAAATAATGATTTTATAAAAAATATTATTTAGCTTTAAGTATTTGTATTTATAATTAATTGTTTCTTGGGATTTCACTATTTTGGAGATCTCTGCAAAAACTTCCTTGAATTCCTGCTGATTTAGTATTCTATAAAATTTTCATCATGATATACCGGAGATGTTTTTTAACAGATCTATATTGATAGTGGTAGTCACAGGACTTCAGAGATAATCAGTTCCTACCACAAAATTATTATTTCATATTCATAAAGTATATACAGGGATATTTAAGCTTTTGGAGTAGGTAGCAGACTCTATAGGATCAGAGCCTTTATTGGAATCTCAATCAGTAATCAATATTATAATTCAAGGTTTTTCCTTATCTTTTGAATTTGATACAAGATTATTGTCTGCAAGCAGAAGTGCATCACCTATGGCTGTTCCTACAAAATTATAAGTGGGAGGAAATTCTCATAGATTAAACTGATTAAGTTTTGAGACTACAGAAAAGTTTTGATCACTGAATGGCATCCGGATAAATGGAATTCAGCTGAATGTTATCATAGAAATATTGTATCAAGTAAGGGTTTTGGCTAAATTTATAAGAGAATCTTTTGCTCATTCAAATCTGGAAGGTTTGATATCATTTGCTGTCATAGACAGAGATACATCAAAAATTATCTGTATATTTAGAGTTTTATTTTTGGAAACAACCTTATCCTGTACTATAGACATATTCATAGGCAGCATCAGGATAATTATTATCAAAAAAAATATTAAAACTTTTTTTAAGTTCTTTATCAATAAATTTATTCTACTAGTTGGAAGTACGTAGGAAGGCTTTGCTTTTTGAGAGTAAAAAAAAACCGCTATTATGATAATAAGCAATACCAAACTTATATAAGAACCTGTTTTATCTATTATAATCCTGTCAAAAACATTAAACATAGTTTTTTTCAAATCTAATCTATAAAAGTGTTTAATTTACTTAATTTTTCTTTATCTATTTTTCAATCTTTAATTTCTATAAGCTCTTTCTTTTCGGTAGCCTTTAGTACTTTGAGAGAAACTTCAAAAGGATCTATTTTGGGATAATTAATCTGATATTTTACAGTTTCATTCAAAAAATATGTAGAAACCATTTTACAGATAAAAGGAATTAATTTTAACTCTGAAAATCTAAAAAATGCTATTATCACAAAAACCAAAAATATAGGCAGCACAAACAATAAAGCGATAAACCTGTCTACTCATTTTTTGGTCAATCAGTTCCATATCATCAATGAAATCGCTGTACCAGCAGCCAAAATAAAAAGCTGTGCTATCGTGATATTCAACGGTCATAAAGGTAGTGTCAGATTAAAAAGTCATTCCTGCACATGCTTTGGGATAAAGGTTTTCATATTATATATTTATTTTAAATTTATTTTTTGCTTCAACTGATTATATTTGTTATTCAGCTAAAGATATCACTATCAAGCACATATTTTGTATTATTTTTTAATGATTCTTCTATTACCCTAAGTTGTTCTTTCTTTACAGCATTTTCCTTGAAATAAGTGTTTGCTGCTACAGATTCCAATTCAAGAGCTTTTGCTTTGGCTGAAGCGATTCTTTCCATGGCTTCACCTCTTCATTCTGCTTCCAATATCTGTTTCTGTTTTATTCATTCAGCTTCTCTTATTGCAGCTTCTTTCATTCACTCTGCAGCTAAAATCACTGCTCTTTTTTCTCTTTCAGCCTTCATTTGTTTGGACATCGCATCCTGAATATCTATTGGAGGATCAAGTCTTGATATCTCTATTTTATTTATTTTTATTCATCGTTTTGATGTCTCTTCTGAAAGTTCCATCTGAACTTTTGCATTGATTTTACTTCTTTCTCCAAGCACTTCGTCCAAACTCATAGTTCATATGATAGACCTTAATGTAGTTATAGAAAGATTTGATACTGCAACAAAAGGATCTTGTATTTCATACAAAGCTTTTACAGGATCTATTATCTGTGTAAAAATCACTGCATCAACAGTAACTACAGTATTATCTCTTGTAATCATTTCCTGTGGAGGAGTATTTATTACTCTCTCTTTCATATCTATCTTTACAACTCTGTCTATAAATGGTGTGATAAAATTTAATCATGGATCCATAACTCAAGCAAATCTAGATAGTCTTTCAAGAACTCATTTTTGATAAGGTTTTATAGCAACAATTCATGTTGATATATAGATTACTACAATGATAGCTATTAGAACAAATATTGGGGTCATTTTATAATAACTTAAAAAATAAAAAACATTTAAATCATTATAATAAAAATTTTTTGAAAATCAAGTTTTATATACTATTTTTTATTTTTGTATTTGATATATCACAATATCAACATCAACAAAAACAATTCTGAAAGGACAATATAAAGAAGCATTTCATTCATTATCAGAAAAGCTGGCACTGCTATCAAAAGACATATAAAATATTTTATATTAGAATTCATTATATTTTCGGGGAAAAGAGAGTCTCTAATTTAAAAACAATAATATTTAATAAAATATATAATACAGATATTTTTTTTGATTTCAAATGTTTTTTTATTTATATAATAATTTTGCAGTGAAAAAACACTGACGTCAAAAAACGAAGAAAGAAATAAAATCCAGAAAAATTTTAAACAATTAATTTAAAACGGATTTGTAGATAAAATACAACATTTTTCTTATAAAGAATAGTAATGAAATATTTATATATTACGTATTTTTTTTAGTTAATTCACAGAGCATAATATATTTGACAAAAAAAAATATTTATATATAATTTAATAGTAATATTTTTTAAAAATAAAAACAAAATAGATGTCATCAGAATTAAACAAAAAAAATAAAATCTATGAAGTTTTGAAGGAACTTTTACAGTACAATATTTCAGATATACATTTTATAGAAGATCATCCTGTATATGTTAGAAACTCTTCAGGCGATTTAATCCCTCAAGATATAGTATTTCTTAAGGAAGAATTACGGTGATTTATACACGATTTTTTACCTGCAAGCAAAATTGATGAATTAATTGATGGGACAGAAATAGATGCTGCTCATTCTATATGAACTACAAGATTGAGGATAAACGTCTATTTTGATAAATACGGCATAAGGCTTGCTCTCAGAAAAATTTCCGACAAACCACCAAGCATGGAAAAAATATGATTGGACGAAAGACTAAAATCTTTTTTACATGAAGATAAATGACTCATTCTTGTGACATGACCTACATGATCCGGTAAATCTACTACACTTGCAAGTATGATAGATTATATCAATCAAACTAGAAAAGCACATATTATTACTCTTGAGGATCCTGTAGAGTATGTATTTGAAAACAAAAATTCTCTCATAACACAAAGAGAAATATGAAAACACTCAAAGAACTGGAAAGATGCAATGAAATTTTGTTTGAGACAAGATCCTGATATTATTATGGTTGGAGAAATGAGAGACTGGGAAACTATAAGTGCAGTACTTACTCTTGTAGAGACCTGACATCTAGTGTTATCTACACTGCATACTATAGATGCGGCACAGACAATTACTCGTATCATTGATGTATTTCCTCCTTACCAACAGGAACAGATCAGTGTACAACTTAGTTTGACTCTAAAAATGATCATATCCCAGAGGCTTATGCCTACCAAAGACAGTAACGGAAGGGTCGCTGCCAGAGAAATACTTATAAATTCTCCTGCGATAGCAAACAACATAAGAGAAAAAAGAATTCCTCAAATAATATCTATCATGGAAACAGGTTTTAAATCATGAATGAGGACTATGGATCAGGATTTGGCAACACTAGTAGCTGAAGGGAAAGTAGATCTAAATTATGTGTTGAGTAGAGTAAGAAATGTTGAAAATTTTAAATCATTATTAAATAGTAAACTAAATGAAACAAATAAGTTTAGACCAGTTGATTAGGCAATACTGACAGAAAAAAACCTTGTCCAAATGAGATGTATTATTCAAAAAATGAGATGCGGATTTTAATCTCTATTTAGTCAATTCTGGGAAAATAATAATTCAAAAAGATGAATTTGATATTTTTGTATTGTCTGAATGACAAGTTATTTGAGAAAAAAGTTTTATAACAAAAACTAAAAAACCTCTAGACGCAAAAGCTCTTGAAGATAGCGAGATTTACTTCCTCTCCAACGAAAAATTTGAAACTTTTGAGACAGAATTCAAAAATAATTTATTAACACATCTAGTTGTATTTTTGTCAGAAAGAGTAAATAAACTTGATACAATCCTGGCATTCTTATCAATATTAAACGATGATCTTGTAAACTACGATATAAATCACAACGCTCCAATATTAAGTCTAGTAAACCACCTTGTAGATCTTCATTCTTTTTTGATACTAAAAAATGAAAAAGATTCTTATTACAAAGTATTTGGAGATATAGAACTAGATCAAGTCTTATTTGATTTTATCAACGACCTTATCGAAAAAGATACAACGATAAAAATTTGAAAAAATTATGTATATCTAAATTGATGAGAGTACATCTACCTATTTAATTGAGTATTG
>CALFEN010000201.1 GCA_937950065.1 uncultured bacterium
TTCATTATTCATTCTATGACAATTTCTACTGTATTTACAAATTTATTATCAGGATTTGATTTTTTTATTAAATTGTAGAATATTACAAATACAAGGAATAATGCTAATACAATAGTAGATGTAATAAAAGTCTGTGAAAAGGCTATTCATCAAATATCCAGTGTATGAGGCATAATACTTACTGCTTCCATAATTTTTTTCAAAATAAAAAAATAAAGTTTTTACTAGACTAAATATAATTATTTACAATCTTTTTTCAAGGAAATCTTTGGAAAAATTAAGGGCACCTTTTCCGAATATGCAATATCGGTCGTGTCCCAGTTCATTCTCTAAGAGTACCTTTTGTAGTATTGTTTATATACTGTCGAGCAGGAGTACTTGAGAGTTCTTGTATTTTTGTTCAGTCTCCCCGAATATTTGTTGCTATAAGAGAATTATAATATGGTGGATTATTTAGTTGCCACCTCCGTTCGCAACCTGTATCAAAGAGTGCAGTATCTGAAGTAGCTACTTCCTCCCAATTAGCTTTTTGTGCTAATCTATTTCGTTTGGCAGCAGTCAGCGTTTCTCCAGCTCCGACGTAGAGTGCAGCAGGAGAGCTGCTGTCCACGGTAAGTCAGCTGGACGAAGAAGATCGTGCTCTTATCAAATAGATACTAATTCCTCATAGTAATAATATCAATAAAATTCCGAGTCAATGAAATAGTCATTTTTTAAATTCTTTTAAATTCTCTTTCATAGCTGTATTATTAATGTGTAAAAATTATTGGCATTTCTTCCGTAATTTAAGTAAATCAATATTAGTGCTTCATTGATATAGAATTGATTTATTTCATTTATCTATGTACCGTAGTCAGTTATACCGTAAAAATGTAAGTTGAGATCAATCAGCATTTATTCTTGTTATAAGAGATATATTACCATTTGTGACATTAGCAAATTTCCGGTCACAGTCTGCATCAAAGAGTGCGGTATCTGAAGTAGCTACTTCTTCCCGATTTGACTTTTGTACTAATCTATTTCGTTTTGCAGCTGTTAATGTTTCATTACTGTTTACATATAGAGCAGCTGGAGAACTATTATCTATTGTTAATCCAGAAGAAGAAGATTGCCGAGCTTTGGTATAAATTATCAAAGAAACAATTATTATGACACTAGCAAAAAATCAAATGGTAAGTCAGTTTTTAGCATTTTTTATAAATTCTTTCATGTTATTTTACTGAAAAGATAAAAATATATGCAGTTTTTATATATTTTTGTTTTTTTTTCAATAAAATATTTAGAAAAAATTATTGGCATTTTTTTTGTATTCATGAAACAGCTTGTCAATTTGTTCGTTTAGATTTATTAGCATAGTTTATATACCGATATCCATTTGTGTGTAAATAATACGCTTGAGTGGTTTCGACCCTGGTTAATAGTGAACTTGAACATTTCCGTTCGCAATTTGTATCAAAAGGTGCTGTGTCTGTGCTTGGGACATCTTCCCGATTTGATTTTTGTACCAATCTATTTCGTTTTGCAGCGGTTAGCGTTTCGCCGGCTCCGACGTAGATAGATGCTGGGGAACTGCTGTCCACGGTAAGTCAGCTGGACGAAGAAGACCGTGCTCTTATCAATAAATATCATATTCAAAAAAATACAGACATTCCAAATGCAAATATTATTCATTTGCTAAATATTTTAATATATTCTTTCATAATTATATTTTTATAAAGTAAAAATTAAGGGCATTTTTTTTGTATTCATGAAACGGCTTGTCAATTTGTTCGTTTAGATTTATCAGTAGAATTTATATACCGATATCCATTAGTATGTAGGAAATAAGCTTGAGAAGAATAGACTCTAGTTAATAGTGAAACTGGACATTTCCGTTCACAATTTGTATCAAAAGGTGCTGTGTCTGTACTTGGAACATCTTCCCGCTCGGATCTTTTGACGAGTCTATTTCGTTTGGCAGAGGTCAGAGTTTCACCAGCTCCGACATAGAGAGTGGCAGGAGAGCTGCTGTCCACGGTAAGTCAACTGGACGAAGAAGACCGAGCTTTTATCAATAAATATCATATTCAAAAAAATACAGACATTCCAAATGCAAATATTATTCATTTGCTAAATATTTTAATATATTCTTTCATAATTGTATTTTTATAAAATAAAAGTTACTGGCATTTTTTCCGAAGTTTTGTTATTGTATACCCAGCTGTTTGTCAGAGAGCTTTATTTGTATTGCTTACATATATCCGTCAATTGGTATTTAACCCATTTGCTGTATAAATAGTTGTTCCATCTTCTAGGTTGTTGACAGCATAATATATATGCCCATTACTCGTCCTAAATCTTCGTTCACAACCTGTATCAAAAAGAGCAGTATCAGAGGTTGAAATTTCTTCCCGATTTGACTTTTGTACTAATCTATTTCGTTTTGCAGCGGTCAGCGTTTCTCCAGCTCCGACGTAGAGAGCAGCAGGAGAACTATTATCTACTGTTAATCCAGAAGAAGAAGATTGCCAAGCTTTGGTATAAATTATCAAAGAAACAATCATTATGACACTAGCAAAAAATCAGATGGTAAGTCAGTTTTTGGCATTTTTTATAAATTCTTTCATGTTATTTTACTGAAAAGATAAAAATATATGCAGTTTTTATATATTTTTGTTTTTTTTTCAATAAAATATTTAGAAAAAATTATTGGCATTTTTTTTGTATTCATGAAACAGCTTGTCAATTTGTTCGTTTAGATTTATTAGCATAGTTTATATACCGATATCCATTTGTGTGTAAATAATACGCTTGAGTGGTTTCGACCCTGGTTAATAGTGAACTTGAACATTTCCGTTCGCAATTTGTATCAAAAGGTGCTGTGTCTGTGCTTGGGACATCTTCCCGATTTGATTTTTGTACCAATCTATTTCGTTTTGCAGCGGTTAGCGTTTCGCCGGCTCCGACGTAGATAGATGCTGGGGAACTGCTGTCCACGGTAAGTCAGCTGGACGAAGAAGACCGTGCTCTTATCAATAAATATCATATTCAAAAAAATACAGACATTCCAAATGCAAATATTATTCATTTGCTAAATATTTTAATATATTCTTTCATAATTATATTTTTATAAAGTAAAAATTAAGGGCATTTTTTTTGTATTCATGAAACGGCTTGTCAATTTGTTCGTTTAGATTTATCAGTAGAATTTATATACCGATATCCATTAGTATGTAGGAAATAAGCTTGAGAAGAATAGACTCTAGTTAATAGTGAAACTGGACATTTCCGTTCACAATTTGTATCAAAAGGTGCTGTGTCTGTACTTGGAACATCTTCCCGCTCGGATCTTTTGACGAGTCTATTTCGTTTGGCAGAGGTCAGAGTTTCACCAGCTCCGACATAGAGAGTGGCAGGAGAGCTGCTGTCCACGGTAAGTCAACTGGACGAAGAAGACCGAGCTTTTATCAATAAATATCATATTCAAAAAAATACAGACATTCCAAATGCAAATATTAT
>CALFEN010000202.1 GCA_937950065.1 uncultured bacterium
TATTGCTCAACTTCTGTCTTTTTTATCTATGATTTCGCATAGGTCAGCATCAAATCTGCTAGCCAAAGTCTGGGCAGCTTGCTTGGTAGTTCAAGTTCTGGAATAGTAGACTATCAATGTTTTCATATTATTCTTTGTCTTTGGTAAAATCAGAGATTAGTTTATCAGCGTCTTGAGGATTTTTCATTATAGATTTGAATTCTTCTTTGGTTATATATTCTCTGTCCAGAAGCATCACAGAAAGCTTTGTTATTACTTCTTTGTTTTCTGCTATTATTGTTTTGGCTCTGCTGTAGCAGGATTTTACTATATCTTTAATTTTTTCGTCTATGATTTCGCTTGTTTGTTCGCTGAATGGTTTGAATGGTGTTCGTTCTGCATCATCTCTGTTGAAATAAACTCTAGTTCCAAGTTCTGCATCCATTCAATATTTGAGTATCATATCTGAAGCTACTCTTGTAGCTTTTTCAAAGTCATTGCTAGCTCAAGTGGTTATCTCGTCTTCACCGAAGAAAACTTCTTCTGCAGCTCTTCATCCGAGGAATGTTGTTATTTCTTCCAAAAATTTGGATTTGGAATAAAGATAGCTGTCTTCCTGAGGCATAATCCAAGTCACTCACAAAGCAAGTCATCTAGAGACTATAGATATTTTTTCTACTGGGTCGGAATTAGGCATATTATAAGATACTACTGCATGTCCTAGTTCATGCAAAGCTATGATTTTCTTTTCTTTCTCTTTCATTGATTTTCTTTTTTTCTCAGGTCACATTACAGTCTTTTCAAGAGCATAATCCAAATCTTTGTTTGTTATGGCTTCTCTGTTTTCTTTGGCAACTTTGAGGGCGGCTTCATTGGCTACGTTAGCGAGATCTGCTCAAACAAATCAGCTTGTCCTACGTGCAATAGCTTCCAAATCAACGTTTTTGTCAAGCTTTTTGTCTTTGGTATGAATTTTTAGGATTTCAATCCTTTCTTCCAAAGTAGGGTTTCATATATAAGTTTTGC
>CALFEN010000203.1 GCA_937950065.1 uncultured bacterium
ACCCAAAAAGTATTGCTTTTTTACAAAAAATTACTAAACTTTAGTATTTATATTATTAAAATATAAAATGAAAAGTCTAGTAATTTTCTACTCCTATGAAGGGAATACAAAGTTTGTGGCTCAAACCATAGGAAAAACCATAAACGCCGAGTTATTGGAAATCCATCCTATAATTGACTACAAAGAAAAAGGAATGATGAAGTATCTCTGGCTATGAAAAGAAGCTATGATGAAAAAAACACCTGAACTAGAACCTATAGAGAAAAGATTTGACGATTATGACTTAATATTTATCTGAACACCAATATGGGCGTTTAGCATGACTCCTCCGATTAGAAGTTTTTTACAAAAATATAATATAAAAAATAAGAAAATAATAATTTTTTGTACAAGCGAAGGGGGGAAGTGAAAATACTTCGAACACATAAAAGAACTAATACCTGACAATGAATTTTTAGCAGAAAAAGAATTTGCAAGGGTCTCTAAAAATAAAGAAAAGATAGAACAAGAAGCTAAAGATTGGGCAAATAGTTTTATAATATAAAAAATAATATGACTGATTTGATGATTAACCTATTGAGTTATGTAGACCTTACCTCAAAAATAATATTGCTTATAATTAGCGGATTACTATTTTTTGTATGCTTATATTATTTGCTGTCTAGCTTTAAGTCAATGATACTTACATGATGAGTGCCATATATATCAACTTTTGATAAAGATCTCTATGTCATCAAAAAAAATTTACAACTCCACGATGGGAAAACAATCGTAGATTTGTGATGTTGAGACGGTAAGGTACTCAGATTTATAGCACAAAAATTCAAACTAAAACAGATTGACTGATTTGACCTAAATTGATTTGCGATACATTATTGAAAATTCTTAAATAAAATATTGTGAATCAAAAATATAAATCTTGCAAGGAAAGATTTTAAAAAGATCGATATATCTGATTATGATTATATATATGTATATCTGATGCCTGAATGCCTAGCAAAGATAGAAGACTGGATATTCAAAAACATGTGAAAAAATACTATAATTATTTCAAATACCTTTACATTTGAAAAGCACGAGCCTTATGATACTATCAGAAATAAAAAAGGAAATCCAAGAATACATTTTTATAAAAAATAATCTGTATATTTGACAAAAAAAAAAATATATTTAAAATTAAAGAAGAAAATTTTTTATAATTAAAATATTTTTATGGTAGACAATAATACAGAAAATACAGACAACAAGAAAAAAAATTGAGTGAATACTTGAGAATGAGAAGGGAAAGAGATAATAAAGAAAAAAATAGGTCGTGAATTCGAAGTTTTTAAACAAAGTGATGATTTCAAAAGTATTACAACATTCCAAAATGCTAGTACTGTTTTTCATGCTTTTATTGCATGGCTGGAAAAAGATTCAAAAAGAAAAGAATTTTTGGATAATATCAAAAAAGTACTGAATATACAAAATCTCACACGAGATCATATAAGTGAATTGGAAATAAGCTATTGAATGACATTGAAATATGCTATAAATACAGAAATAGAAAAAAAGCTCACCAAACCTTTCAAAAAAGCAGTGTGCTCTAAATTTTTGGAGAAATTTAAAAATACTATATCAAAAAAAAATTTTTTTCCAAAAGAAATATATGAATTTTGGCAGAGATTTCAAAAGGAAGAATCTGAAAAATTTACTAATTTAGACTCTATCACAACAATATGAAGTATATTTTCAGACTTCATATCTTATCTTCAGATAAATTGAATAAATCTAACTTCTGAACAAGTAAAACTAATTTCCTCAATCAAAATATCAAATGGAGATATATTAAATCAACTACTTTCTGATAAGATAATTGAAGAACCTTCTTTTGATGCTATAAAGACAATATCCGATATCTCTATGAGGGAAAATATCCCTGGAAAAATACAAGACGAGATATTAAATAATTTTGAAAATATACTATTTACAGAAGCCGTAAGTTATCTGTGAGAGGATCTCAATAACTGCGAACAGATAGCCTATGATCTCTCCAATTCATACAGTATCCCAAAATTAAATAGCATTTGGAGGAAATATAGATTCAGTGATAAAGCATTGGAAAAAACCGGAAGTAAAAATGAATTTGAAATTAGAAAATTAAATCCTGACGGGCATGTCTGAAAAGACAAAATATTGAGTCTTTTTATAGCAATACGTGAAGTAAACCCAGATCTTGGTAAAGCATTGATTTCATTATACAAAAACAACTTTGATATATGATCACTCTCAATAGCAGAAAAAAATGCTATAATAAAAGAGATAAAAAAAGACTATCAAAAAAATTATTTAGAGAATATAGCATCTCTTATATGAGTAGATTCTACTGAAAAAGTAAAGAATTTTAATAGTATAATAGATGACTTATTTGATTTGAGCAAAGACAGTGTAGAAATCCCCTACAAACACTGAAATGAAACCAAAACTCTACAACTTAAAATAAGAAAAGACATAAAGTGAAGCAGCCATGATATAGAAAACATTTCAAGTCTATTTGGTAAAGAACTATTTCTCTTTGATTTTGAAGTGGAAGTACCAGATGGACTGGAAGAACATTTCAAATACTTATTGAGAAATACCAAATTACAATATATTAATTTCGCTGGTCATAATATAGCACCGTCTTATAAAATGTCAGTGATTGACAATAATACAAAACAAGTAAAAACCTGATATTACAGTCGATATTACGATGAACACTGAATTAGAAAAAAATGATTATTTTCGTCTCCTTTTCCTGATGCTTCTATAGAAGACCCCTTGATGGAACTTAAAGAAGAAGAGTTTTTAAACTGAAAATATTCTCTACAAATAAACGATCAGGACAAAAAGCTCTCTATACAAGACGATACTATATCAAATATAGTATTTATGTTTAGCAGTATTATCTGATGCGATGAAGACTTTGAATGCACTATGTGAGATAACTTGAGAGATACATTTAGTGCATTGGATAATATATCTCAAGAAATAGAAGAAAAGAAATCCGATCCATGAAGATATCTGTTAAAATCTCTACAGACGGCAAAAGATCACGAAATCTATTGAAATATAGATATTTTGGAGGGAGCAAACGAAGCTGAAAAAAGATTAGTTCAAGAAGCAAATGCTGCAGAAGAAAATTTAGAAAAATTAAACAACAGCATCTCTGAAGTAGAAAACTTGAGATGAATATTTGAAAATATGGAAAAACTCGATGAAATAAATTTTCAAAGGCTTTCCAGAACATTAAATGATCTGGATAATAATACGAATAATTTGTTGAATAACGTAAATGTATTGGAAACACTTATTACTACATCTCTCGACTTTTTTAGGTACAAAAAAACTTTTGACTGGATAAAGGATGCAAAAGATTTTTTGGGAGAACTAAAAGATAAAATTTGATCAAGTCTTACAGGATTTCAGTATTACAAAAGCATTTGGATAAACGACGACAATACAAATAAAGAGTTCCTAGAGTTTATAAAACAGAATATATTTAGTATAAATACAATTGAAGAGGTATCAGATGAAGATATAGAAAATAATTTTACAAAAGTCAGGGAACTATTTGATGAAGTTAAAAAACTCTGAATTGAAGCAAATAGAGTATTGCAAAATGGAAGCAACGAAGTAAAAGAAAACATAGAACTTAACGGAGAAGATGAAAATATAAAAAGGATACAAAATCAAATAACCTGAATTAAAAATTATTTAAACAAGAATATTTCCAAAAGATTTGAAGGCATATTTGAAAACAAAGATATGAAAGACAAGAATAACCAAATAAATGAAATATCAGAAGTGATAAATTCATTAAATTGATTATCACAACAAGTAGATGTATTATTCCAAAGTGTTGAAGAACTTAATCTAAATGAAGATCTGTCAAACTTGATTTTAGAATTGGAAGAATTATCCAAATTAATAGACAATTTGAGAAATAAAGCCGAAACATTGTTACATGAGCTAAAAACGCCTCCAAAAAATAAAGCTCCAAAAGCAATACCAGAAAAAAATCAAGAAAATATAGAGCTAAAAGAATTATTAAAAGAATGGGATGGAATAGATTGAGACGCCGATCTTGCATTCCCAAATGAAAAAAAAAATAAAGATAGCACTATCTTATATGTATATTTCGAAAACTCAAAATTACCATGAGGAGGAAACCATTTAGCAAAAATGGAAATATTATGAACAAAAAATCCGTATAAATTTAGAATAACTTCTGCAGAATATCCAAATAAATGAGAATTTACAAGAGAGATTGTTTTAAATAGTCAAAATTTGAGATTCATCAAAAGCCAATTTGACAAAATATGTAAATTCAAAAGATTAAACAACTTAAAAGACTTTTATGACTACATAAATAATTTTAGCATAAAAACAGATAATAACAAAGCATTGAGTAATATAAAAGTATGGCAAAAGGATAAAGGGATAGAATTTGAAGAAGCTACTCTAAAAAAGAAAAACGACAAATGAAAACTAGAAAAAATAAAGTATATATGAAAAACTTTGACAAAATACCATGAAGAAAAAAAGAAAAACGTAGGATGTTTTTACAAAGTAGAATTTGGAACAAATACTGTAAAACTTACTTACGAATGATGATGATATTCTCAAGAAATGGATTACAACTCATTCATGATGTTTGTCGCAGAAAAAGGATTGAGTGCATATACCAAAGATGAATATAAAAATACCGTACAAAATCTGGAACTAGAAAGGGCTGAAGCTCAATGACCTAGAGTATGGTTTTCTATAGGTACTATAATAAAATCTCTAAAAAAATTCCCTGAACAAATAAAATGGAAACTAGAACAGAGGAATAATTTTAAAACGGCTAAACTCTATAGTATGCTGGCTCAGGCACTGCCTCCTATGGGTATACTATGACAGATAAAGAATGAAGCAATCACTGAATATGACTCCTCTATCTGGTCTGTAATACAAAAATATAAAGAAAGGATAGCTCGTGCCGATGTATGATGATGATGAATTCATGCAAAGCAGGCTGCCAAAATTATCGACAAAGATATATTCTCTTGAGGAATATTTAAAGGATCAGAATTTAAATATAAAGCTGTATGATATCTACTCTATGCTATAGAGAAATGATGATGACCATATTTTAGGGATTTAAGAAGTCATGCTGG
>CALFEN010000204.1 GCA_937950065.1 uncultured bacterium
AATCTTTTTTTCCAAAAGTTATATTAATGTCTCATTTATTATTCTTTATTATATCACAAATCTTATTTATCTTCGGCATTTCATTTGGTACTTCAAAGATAATTTTTTCAGGTTGTTTCAGCTCTTCGGGAGTATTTTTTTCTACGTCAGTAGGTATTACAATGTTTTCTGCACTTTCAATAATTTCACCTTCTTCATCAAACTGTATATCATCAGTTAAAACTTCTGCGGATTTATAATTACCAAGTCTTTTGGATCTTACTACGAGAACAGTATCTTCAGGATTGTATTTCCCTGATTTCTTTGCTTTATCTATCAAATCTTCTAAAGTTATCTTGGTAATTCTTTTTATCCTGAGTGATTTACTTTTAAACCCTGTAAGTATTACTATATCAAATTCCTTGAGGTCCAAGACATCCTTGAGGTAAAAATCTATTTCTCAAGAAATATCTTCTATAGTGATAAAAGTTCATTTATTTTTAAATTTCCTAAATTCTTTGATGAAACCAAGAAATTCTACATCTCCAAAGTCGTCTTTGTCTTTGAACGTGGAAATTAGATTAAACTTGGATTTGAGATATTCATAAACTCCGTCCAGCGGATGTGCAGATATAAACGTCTTAAATACCTCATATTCATAAAGTAGTTTTTCCAGAGTAGTTGTTGTAAGTTTTTCTTTGAATTCAAATTTATTTTCGATAACACCGAAATCAAAAAGTCACATTTCTTGAGTTTGATTCTCCTGATTTTTTACCCAGTCGTTTATAGCCTTGATATTGGCAATGACTGTGTTACGGTCTGCTAGCTTGTCGAAGGCACCTGCCTTTGCCAGAGATTCAATAGATTTTTTATTTACTATTTCCTTGCACCTTTTGAGGAAGTCTTCAAATGATTTGAATTCTCAATTTTTTTCTCTTTCTTGTTCTATAAATTTACCTACTTCGTATCACACTCATTTGATAGCTATAAATCATATTCTTACTGTATCTGCTATAGCTGCTGTATGTTTATAGGATTCGTTGATGTCGGGAGGTAGCACAGTAAGTCATTTCATTTTGAGTTCGTCTATAAATTTAGCGAGTTTATCAGTTTCTTCTTCTACAGATCTTAATAATGCAGCGTGAAATTCTATTTTAAAATGAGCTTTGAGATAGGCAGTTTGATATGATATAAGAGCATAACATGCAGCATGGGATTTATTAAAAGAATAATTAGCAGCAGGCTCTATCATTTTTTCATAGACATAGATACAGGTTTCTTCTTTATATCATTTAAAAGTGTTTCATTTTATTACGAATTCTTTTTTTATAGCTTCTATTACTTCTTTAATTTTTTTTCAGACTCATCTTCTGAGCATATCAGCTTCAGCCAGAGAAAAACCGGCTACGGCCTGCACTATCCTTATCAATTGTTCCTGATAGATAGGAATACCAAAAGTTATATTCATAAAAGGAGAAAGATCTCTTGTCAGTTTCGTGTCTTCTTCTTTTGCAGTGTCTTCTCCGTATTTATCTTTTAGTAAATCGTATAATTCCTTGGTCATATATGTAATTTTTTCTTTGCCAGCTTTTCTTTCTACATAATGCGGTATAAACTCCATAGGTCCAGGACGGTAAAGAGATACCATAGCTATAAGATCGTTGATGTCTGTAGGTTTTAGAGCTATCAGCCATTTTTTCATTCCATCAGATTCAAACTGAAATACTCCGGAAGTATCTCAAGTTTGGAAGATGTTTTCAAAAGTATATTTATCGTCTAAAGGTGGATAAAAGTTCATACTTTCAAAAAATATTTCTACAAATTTTGGAAGCGGTTTATTGTCTTTAAGAAGTCTTCATCTAATAATTTTGAGTGTATTTTTGATGATACTAAGATTCCTTAATCCCAAGAAGTCCATTTTGAGAAGTCAGATATCTTCCAAATAATGTCAGTCATACTGTGTTACAATTCTGCTGTCATCTCTTGTTTTGCTTCCTGTCTTGGTAGGATAAAATATTGGGGTAAAATCTGTAATGTCCTTTGGAGCTATTACCATACCACATGCGTGCACTCACGTTTGTCTAATAGTTCATTCAAGTTTGATAGCAAGCTCGGTGATTTTTTTTACTTCATCATCGTTGTCCAGCAGATTTTTAAATTCTTCATTTCCATCTATAGATTTTTGGATAGTTTTTTCAGTAATCAGATTGGATATTTTGTTTGATTGCTCAAAACTCATTCCAAAGGTTCTTGCTACATCTTTGAATGCAGCTTTGGCTGCCATTTTCATATATGTTCAGATATAAGCAACTTTTTCTATTCAGTATTTGTTTCTGATGTATTCTATTACTTGATCTCTTTTTACATCCTCAAAGTCACAGTCTATATCAGGCATAGATATTCTGGCAGGATTTAGAAATCTTTCAAAAAGGAGATCGTACTCTATAGGATTAAGATCTATAATCCCTATAAAATATGATAAAATACTACCAGCTGCAGATCATCTTCATGGTCACACTACAATATTATTTTTTTTTGCCCGGTTGATATAGTCCTGCACTATAAGAAAATACGTATTATATCCCATTTCTTTGATAACTTTAAGTTCGTATTCCAAACGCTCTACATAGTCATTAAATGGAATTTCTCATATTTTTATTTCTTTATTTTTTTCAAGAAAGTCTTTTTTGAATTTGGTGTATGTTTCTATTGTAAGTTCTTTTAGTTCACTAGGCGTAGTTTGTGTGATTTTCTTTGTGAGTTCTCATTTGTTGGTTTTTTTTACAAGATTTAATATAATTTCATCATCCCATCATAAATCAAATTTATTGCTAAATCCGTGATAAGCCATATATCTAAGTTCAAATTCAAAAATATCCATTAAGTTTTTATTATTTATAAATATTATAATAATTTATAAGAATTCTACTTTTTTTTTCAATAAGATTTTCTTAAAAAAATTATTAATATTCTTTATAACTATAAATTAAGAAAAAAACGATTTATGAAATTTATGAAATGAAAAATATTTTTACTAGACAAAAAATATGTTATGATAAAGAAATCAATTTTATAAAAAAATATTTAGCAAAAAGCTTTTGATCTAGCTTTTTTTATAGTTTCTTTTTTGTTTTCCTCGATGTCATCAAATTCATCTACATCAACTTGTCCCATCAAAAAAGCTTCAACTTTGTCAAGGCGTCTGCTTGTTTTCATTCATTCTGCTTCGTCATCAAGATCAAATTCCCAGAAGTCTTTTATTGCCATTTTTATTTTTGTTTATAAAAATTATATTAATTATAATCAAAAATTCATATTTGTCAAAACTTAATGATTTATTTTTTAAAATCTATTGAAATATGATATAAATTGATTAAAATACAAAAGCTGGAAAAGACCTTTAACTAAATAAAAATATATTATAATATCTATGAGCTCAAATCAAAGAAAGAATTTACTTATATTTTTTTTGCAAAAAATAAAATTTTATAAGAAGACACGAAATACTAAAGTATCAAAAGAAAGGAAATTGATATTATTTTTTTGATTTATATTTTTTATTATACTATTTAGAGTTTTTTGGCTGCAGATTGTGCAGCAGGAATATTACAATAAAATGCTTATTTCACAGCACTATACAAAATCATTGTTAAAAGCCAAAAGATGAAATATATATTTGATAGACAGATCTGGGAAAGAGATGAAACTTACAGAAAATGTAGATCTCTATAATGTTTATGTAGATCCTAAATTTGTAACAAATAAATCTAAATTGATAAAAGTAGTAGCTCCTGTATTATACAAACATTTTTGTGAACTAAATGGGTTGTCCAAACCCACCAAAGAGGAGTGCATCCAAAATGTAGAAAAATATACTAATGCTCAAATATTACCAAGTGATGATAAGATGTTTTATATGTCAGGTGATCAACAAGTGATTCTAACTCTTGATGAATACAACGAGCAAAGACAAAAAGTAATAGATGAGTTTAGTGGTTGACAGGCTATAGAACTCATAGGTAAAAAACTTGATGATATGATCAAAACTTGAATAAGAGAAAAAAATTATTTGTGATTTTTTGATAATGATAAACTTTTGGCAGAACTCAAAAAGAAAAAATTTTCTTATATAGAAATAAATACTAATTATATATATATAATCCCTTCAAAATCTCTAGATAAACAAAGAGACTCTAAAGATCTCTACGATTTGTTTAAATTTTATTGATATTCATATACAGAAGCCGATTTTTATTCAAATCTGACTGCAAAAGAAATAAGATATATCAAAATTGTTGATAATATAAATTCTCAAATAGCTAAAGACTTAAAAGAACTTAAAGATAAATATTATTCTGATAAATATGACTGAATCCCTCTTTTACACGGACTTTGACTTGAAAAAACAGAAATAAGATACTATCCTTATGGGAGTTTCTTATCAAATGTTTTGGGATATGTAGATAGAGATTGAAACAGTTTTTATGGTATAGAAAAATATTTTGATGATGACTTGAAAGGAAAAGATGGAGATATGATCTGACTTTCAGTTCCATGGCTTGGTGAAATCTGATCCAATAGTATAGATATTTCCAACCCAGTAGATTGATATGACGTATATCTTACGATAGATCCGGTTATCCAAAAAGAGACCGAAAGAGTTATAAAGTGGCGGTATAATACTATAAATCCTGATTCTATATCAGTGATTATTATGGATCCTTTTAGTGGAAAGATAATCACAAGTATGAATTATCCGAATTTTGATCCAAATTTTTATGAGGATATATATAAAATAAAACCTCTGACTCCTGAAGATAGGATAATAGTAGATAATGATTCCTACGTGGATATCCCTGTGCTTGTGCTTAAAGATTGAAAATTACAGGTGGCTACTTATGATGATAGGAAAGATCCTTCTCTAAAAAAATATCTTTTTAAAAATAAATTATGACCTCAAACTTTTGTAGATAAAGTTATTTCTTTCCCTTACGAACCTGGTAGTATCTTCAAGTCTTTTACGCTGGCTATATGAATGGATAGTGATGAATTGAGTATGTATGATCATTATTTAGATCCAAAATGATATATTACAGTATGACCTTATAAAATGAGTAATGTAGCAAAAGAATGTACTTGAAAAAAAACATTCTTGGACGCTCTTGAACGGTCATGCAATGTGGGTATGGTAAAAATATGACAGAAAATATGACAAAATGTATATTATTCCTATCTCAATAGGCTCGGTCTTTGACAAAGAACTTGAGTAGAACTTTATGGAGAGGATGAATGAAGTCTTGGTACGGATACTTCTCTTGCAAAATTTTATAATAATACATTTGGGCAGTGACTTCTTGTAACTCCTATACAGATGGCAGTTGGCTATTCGTCATTATTAAACGGCTGATACCTTCTAAAACCTACAATAGTCGAAAAAATGTATGATAAAGAAAATAATAAATATATTAATTTTGAGAAAAAAATATTATCTAGAGTGTTTACCCAAAAAACTTCTGATGACATGAAAGAGGCTCTTTATCAGGTTATCAACGAATGAGATCTTAATGCTCTGTGAGTTTCAGGTTATACTTTATGATGAAAAACATGAACAGCACAGCTTGCATTTAAGTGAAGATATTTGGGTTGAGCATGATTTACAAATGGTTCTTTTGTGTGAATGGTTTCAAAAGAAAATTTGAAATACGTGATGGTAATACAGATAAAAAGACCTAGAAATAGTCAATGGTGATTGACTACTGCTGGTAAAATTTTTACGGATTTGGCAAAATTTGTAATCTCTTACGATGGTATCCAAAAATAAATTTGATATTTAAAATTTATAAAATATTATGATTATACCTCCAAAACTAAAGTCATGAGATGAAATTAGAGTGATTGCACCGTCTCAAAGTTTTGCTATTATATCTTCTGAAGTTAGAAGTGTTGCACTTCAGAGATTTAAAGAATTGTGAATAAAAGTTAGTTTTGGAAAAAATGTAGAAAAAATAGATCAATTTTTATCTTCTTCGGTCCAAGACAGAATAGAAGATTTGCACGAAGCATTTGCAGACAAAAATGTTAAATGAATTTTTACGGCTATATGATGATATAATTCTCATCAGATTTTGGATTATATAGATTATGATTTGATAAGTAATAACCCAAAGATTTTATGTTGATACTCTGATATTACTGCTTTGTGTAATGCTATAACAGCAAAAACTTGAATAATTACTTATTCTTGACCTCATTTCTCTACTTTTGGTATGAAAAAGTATTTTGATTATACTATGGAATATTTTAAAAAATGCATAATACAGGAATGAAATTTTAGTATAAGACCTTCTGATATATATACAGATGACGAACGGTATATTGATCAAGAAAATAGGAAAGTTTTTGAAAACAATGGATATGTAATTATAAATCCTAGACAGGCACAATGAAAAATTATTTGATGAAATTCATCCTCTTTTGGGTTGTTGAGAGGGACTCAATATATGCCTGATTTACAAGATTCAGTTATATTTTTGGAAGATGATAATGTTACTTGAAATAATTTTTGTGATTTTATTAATAGGGATCTACAAGCATTGATTCATCAAAAAAACTTTGATAAAGTCAGATGATTGCTTATTTGAAGATCACAGACGTCTACAGATTTTAGTATAGAAAGATTAAAGGCTATAATCCATTCAAAGAAAGAACTGGACAATATTCCTGTAATAGCAAATTTGGATTTTGGACATACTTTCCCTTTGATTACATTTCCTATATGATGAGAGATTAGTATAGAAGCTTTGAATAATAATGTATCTATAAAAATATTAACTCACTAAATATAAAAAATAATATCTTGCAATTTATGAATATTTGACTATTTTTAAATAAATATTTATCTCTCAAAATATTTATGGATTCTCAAAAAATAAAAGTATTACAGATAACTCCATATTATCCGCCTCATAAGTGATGACTTGAACTTGTGGCTTTTCAGCGATCGCAAAATTGGACTGAGTCCGGTAGCTGAAATGTCTTGAATATTACTACATCACTTGGTCAGGAGGAAATTTTAGATAAAATTTGAAATACTCAAGGGTTTACCAAAATTTGAGAAAATTACTATTCACCGGTTTGCTACAAAAACAGAGTAGTAGGCTACAACTTTAGCCTGGACTGAATAAGTGCTGTTTATCAGGTTTTGTGCTTGCCATCATTTGATGTGATTCCAAATTTTCCTTTCCCAAAATTTTGGACAGGAGAATTTAGATATGTTTTTTTGCTGGCAAAGCAATTTGATCCTGACGTAATCCAGACTCATACAAGATTTTTCTTAACAAGTTTTTTTGGTTGACTATTTGCACGTAAACACAAAAAAAAGCGAGTGCATATAGAGCACGGCTCCGATTTTGTTAGACTCAAAAATAAGTTTTTTAGTTTCATCGCGTATGCATACGATCAGAGTCTTGGGAAGTTTGTATTTGCCAAAGCTGATAAAATCATAGCTATTAGCGATGCCTGCAAAAAATTTATACAGCAAAATTTCAAAAAGAAAGAAGTGGAAGTTATTTATAATTGAACAGACTTTAAAACTATCCAGCAAATCCAGCCTGATTTGGAATTTAAGAAAAAATTTCCAGATAAAATCATAGTTTG
>CALFEN010000205.1 GCA_937950065.1 uncultured bacterium
TTTTGATGTCTTCTATACTTGAAGAAAATTTTTCTGATAAAGAATGCCAACTAATTAGAGATGAATATCTTTTCAATAAAGAAAACGATGTAGTGATAAATAACTCTTTGTTTAGTGAAGACACTTTAAAAATATTGAAAGAAGCCTGACTCACAGGAGTTTGTATTCCGCTTGTAAATCTAGTAAGGCAAAAACTTGATGAAGCTGGGTTTTTTAACATCAAAATATTTGTAAGCTGATGATTTACAGCAGAGAAAATCCAGAAATTTGAACAAACTAGAGTTCCTGTAGACTGATACGGAATATGATCTACTCTTCTCACTCCCAAATATGTTAGTGATAATTGAGACTTCACAGCTGACATAGTAAATGTAAATTGAACTCCTGTCTCCAAAAAATGAAGGAAAGAATATTTTTAGTCTTATCTTTGGGGCACATTAAAACAAAAACAACTTCACCTCTATATTTCTCTTCAAAAAATCGTGTTTTAGTAATTGATTTGAAGTAAATCTCAATAATTTATATCTTAACCAAATAATAATGAAAATATGAATAGCCCAGATAAACACAAAGGTATGAGACCTCCCCTACAACGAAGCTAAAATCGTGGACAGTATAAAGGAACTTGGCAGATCAGCAGACATTATAGCATTCCCCGAACTCACAACAACTGGATACCCTCCCAAAGATTTACTTTTTGATGAAGAATTTGTCAGGGAACAAAAGGATATAGTCTATAGAATTCATAGTCTAGTAGCTTGATTTAGGTCAGATCTTAAAGTGATTTTGGGATTTGTAGACTATGACGATGTCAGAGTCTGACCTATGTGAAATCTATTGAAATACAACTGTGCTGCTATTATAGGCAGAGACATCAAAACCTATCGCAAACATCTTTTACCTACATACGATGTATTTGCAGAAAAAAGATATTTTGAATCGGGCAATGATCAACTTTATTTTAAAGTTCGCAATGAAATAGCCTCTATTATGATTTGTGAAGATCTCTGGGACGGTAATTATTCACATAAACCTATAGCAGAAATAATAAAAAATCCCATAGACACTCTATTTAACATCTCTGCCTCTCCCTTCTTTGTGGGCAAACAAAGAAAAAGATTTGATCTTATCAGAGAAAAAATAAACCTTTTCAACGGTAAATTTGTCTATGTAAACCAAGTAGGAGCACAGGATGAACTTGTATTTGACTGATGAAGTTTTGTGTTTGATGCAGAGTGATATTTGATCTATCAAGCAAAATCTTTTGAAGAAGACATCTGCATAGTAGAGGATACTGCCAAAGATTATGGAATGCAAACTACAGAATTTTTGGAAGCTCAAAAAGACATGAACTGACAACTTCTTGCTGCTCTCAAACTAGGACTCAAAGATTACCTTGCAAAATCTGGGGTTAAAAAAACAGTATTGTGACTTTCCGGAGGGATAGACAGTGCAGTCTGTGCTTATATTATTTCCAAAGTCTTGGATAAGAAAGATTATGAATTTATATTTATGCCATCTAAGTATAGTAAATCACTAGAAGATGCGCAAGCTTTAACTGCTAATCTATGAACTAGTCTAAATATTATAGATATATCAAGATTTATACAAACTTTTGATGCTGCATCAAACGAAAGCTTTGAGCAGCCTTTGTCCTGACTTGCCAATGAAAACACACAAGCACGTATCAGAGGAAACATACTTATGATGAGAGCAAACCAGATATGAGCTATGGTAATAAATACTTCCAACAAAACTGAAGCCAGTCTGTGATACGGGACTATTTATGGGGATATGATATGATGACTAGGACTTATATGAGACCTCAATAAAAAAGAGGTGTATGCTCTCGCTCAATACATCAATCAGATAGAATGAAGAGAGGTAATTCCACAAAACATCATTGATAAACCCGCTTCTGCGGAACTTGCTGACGATCAAGTAGATCCTTTTGATTATGCTAAAATTTCAGAGGCTGTGGATGAATTATTGTTTAGTAAGAATGTTCAGGAAGTAGCTATTAAATATGGCTTAGATATCGATGAAGTGATAAAATACAAAAACCTTATAAGACTAAATGAATTTAAAAGAAGACAATCTCCGCCTTCTATCAAGGTAAAACCACAGAGTATATGAAGCGGTAGACTTTATCCTATTGCTTAAGTCTCAACGGAATTTGTAATATCTCGTGCAGATGCAAATTAATTAAATCCTTCGTTAAAAATAACTTACCGAAACTACTAGGGATTAACCAAAACAAAGATATTTAACAAATTACATGTCAAAAATCAATTTATACAAATTATATTTTAAAAATCTTTACTTAATAAATATTACAAAAATGGGAAAAACAGCATTATTTATAGGACGTTTTCAGCCTCCACATTTAGGACATCTGGACGCTATATCACAGATTGTCTCCCAAGGAGTAGACAACATACTTATATGAATAGGGTCATCAAATAAAGAATGAACCAAAGAAAACCCTTTTAACTTTGATCAAAGAAAAGAAATGATAAAACTACTCACAGATTGAAAAGACCTTCCTACTGTAAGCATTCACTCCATACCTGATATGGGCGATGATGAAGCTTGGCAAAACTATATCCTCAAAAAATTTCAAAGATTTGATTTTGTAGCAAGTGGCAATCCTCGAGTCAGAGAAATTTTTGAAAAAATTTGAATAAATACAATAAATTTTGATATAAAAGTTCCTGCTAGAGCGAGCAATATCAGGCATCAGATCTTTTTAAACAGAAAATGATGTCTCAAAGAATTTTTGAGTCCAGAGATAATGGAATATTTAGAAAGAATATGAGCACATGCAATGTTCAAAAAAATATTCAAGGCCGAAGTTGTAGCTCCGAGCGTAGCAGTCGACGGAATATGTCTGGACAGCAAATGAAGACTGAGAT
>CALFEN010000206.1 GCA_937950065.1 uncultured bacterium
GATAGGTAATGAAGCGTTGTTGGGTTTGACTCTTTATAGTCGTACTAACTGAGCAGTAGAAGTTTATAGTCTCCCTAGACTTTTGTGAAAAGCTAGATTCATACAGGAGCTTGAAACTATGAAAGAAACCAAACAAGACCATATAAAATTCTATGAAAAACTTGTCAGAATTTGCGAACATCAGGTTGCAGTACTAAGATGACAAGCTCAGCCAGATATGGAGTTGGATATCAATGCTTTGCAGACCGACCATACTCAATGTGCTTTTGGAAAAAAACTTTTTAATTTCCTTCAAAAATTTGATAAGCATGTTCATATAGTTGATTTTTTGCAGACCTTCGTAGAGCCTCACAAAAGATTTCATGGCAGAGTGGTTGATATTAAGGAACATTTTAATGATGCAGATAAAATTGAGACTATTCTTGATGAAATAAAAAATGATATTTATCCACAGTTGTTAAGACTTTTTGATAATTTTAACAGAGAACTGGAAAAAGAGATAAACAGAAATATTTATCTTTTTGTCAGGGTGTGAGAGCAGGAGCAGATTGTCTGACTGAGAGTAAATAAGGCCGCTCATATACATGAGTTTGAATTTGAAGAAACAGAAATCTATCCTTGAAAAAAATGATATATAGCTTTGGATAAACAAAATCTTCTCGGACTTAATAAAAACTGAGAGCCAGCTATTATTCAGCTTTTGGATATTGATTTGTTGCTTGGAAATATTACATCATAAACCCATAACTTGAGAGTCTAGCTCAGTATATCTCGCTCATTTTTTCTAGGACTGTATTGGTCAGATATCTTGGGTCTTGCTGGGATTTGTAGTATCGTTTGTGCGAGTCTATCATTATTATTTCTTTGAGATTTTGGTAATCTTTGAAAATCTGTGAATATGTGCACAGAAATATTCATGTATCTCAAGATTTGATTTTCCAAAAAATTTTATTTTTGATGGCTTGTGTAGAGCTTCCGTGCAAAATATCAAGTTCTAGTTCACAGTAATTTTTTAGTGTAAGCAAATCAGAAAATACTATTAGTATCTGTCAATCCTTTTTTTTGTCTGTAAATTCAAGTTTGGATTTTGGATAGTCAATAATTGCTTCTTTGTAAGATGTTTTTTTTGTTTTTTCAATCCTATATCTTAGCAGATTTCATATTTCCAAATCCATAAAAAGATTTAATATTTTTTTGTATGTTGAGAAATACTGATAAACCATAAAATGGACTATTTCCAAAGTGTTTTTGGATAAAAATCATTTTATATATATCTCAAAATCATCTTTTTCTATTTTTTTGTCGTATTTTTGTTGCCAGCTTATTTTTTCTCCCAGATTCAAAAAATATTCTCAATCTTTTTTTATTAAATCTCAAGTTCAAAATTTCTGTTTGGTTTCTAGTACAAAAACTCTGTCATCTCCAAAATAATTAAGGAAAGAAAAAAGATAATATTTCATTATTCGTCGGATCATCAAACAAAAAGGCTGAATATCAGAGTAATGACTCAAGGCAGAACTATCCAAATAGGAGTTAATCTAAAGAAATTGTATATCCATGGATTTCCTTGAAATTGTTTTATAAATTCGTTGAGTTGGGTATAATCTATTATTTTGTAGCCAAACACTGCAACTTCTAAGCTTGCTATGATACTCATAACTGTGAATGGTGTAAAAAATATCATAAGTATTATTTCAATAGGTTTTTGTGCTATCTTAAAACGTATAATATTGAATTTTTTGAATATAAAAAAGAATAGTATAAAATAAAAAAGCATATTTATGTATTCTCTGTATTCGTATACTTTTGATAGGATTTCAGGAAGTCTTGGGATATTTAGATTGAGTCCGTACATTGTAGAAATACTAAAATCTATGAGACTGAATATCGCAAGTGATGTAGCCATCAAAAGATAGCTTCATATTATTATTTTTATCATTCTGTAAAGTCCTACCGATACACTGAATATAAATATAATTCATATTACTCATATCATCAGGAAGTCGAATACGTTAGCATTCATCAAATGTTGTATTGAATTAATTGATAAAATCTTTATTATTATA
>CALFEN010000207.1 GCA_937950065.1 uncultured bacterium
TTGAAATAAAAAATTATTTGTTTATAAAGACATTATGGAAAAACAATATTTATACAGCTTCGATAGGTTCGCAGACAATGATAAAGTTTTCACGATTGAAAACGGGAATAAACTTTGAAAAGGAGATTTATTTAAGATTGATGAATCTTACTTTTTGTGTTTGGGATCAGATATTTCCTGGCAGGGAAAGTATAAAACCATTTTCAAATCAGAAATCTCAAATTTAAATCTTGTTAAAAAGAATTTCATATCTACCAAAGCATTGGAAGTGGTAAATTTTTTGGTTTATCAATATTATTCAGTTTACAGGAAAATTATCCCCTTATTCCTAGATACAGACGTGGAAAAAATGTTAAAATACGATATTTACAAACCTAAAACATCAAAATACCAAAAGATATTATTTAATAGCGAAATATATAATATTGAAATTCTACCTGAAAAGAAAAACTGACAACAGCTTGTAGTTTTCCCAGATCTCTGGACGATGGAAAATCTACTGGACACTGGAAAGTTTAAAAACGTGGAGATGCTAATCTCCTCAAACACACAGGTCAAAAAAGATAAAATTTACTGGCAAATAAAAAATGGTTATATTGATACTTTATTTTGCACTTATTCACAGATTTTCCAAAACTGGAAAAATCTAAAAAATATTATATTAATAGATTCTCACAAACGATATTACAAAAATCAACAGGAACCTAGATATTACGTCCCTACTGTTTTGGCAGAAATTGCTAAAATATATAGTGCGGATTTTCAGAAATTTGGGTACGAACTGTAAATTAATCATCGTCTAGTAAAAATATACAATCGCCTTCTGCGAATTTACAACCTTTATCTATTCTATCCAAAAGATAAAAAAGTATTTTTATACCATGTGATGATTTATTTTTCAGTAAATCTGTATTTCATTTTATTCTTCACTTAACATGTCATTCTGCTTGTCATATCAAAACTCCCTTTAATTCTCAAATAACCTCTCAAATTATAATAGTATTTTTTTCGTCAATTTTGGTACTTGTAATTTTACCTCATTCCTCTTCCCTTCTCAATATTCAGTATACATCTCATAACATTATTCACTCCATTTTTCATTGGATTATTCAATCAACTTCACCGCTTACTTTAATTTCCATTTCATATAATAATTTTCTACTTTGAAAATTTAATCGCTCTTTTAATTTTTGTCACTCTAATCTTTTATATTTTCATCAATCCATGCATAGTATTTTCTCCTCACCATTTTCAGATAAAATTTTTACTTGCAGACTTTCTGGATTTTGCCATTCAGAAAGTCACACTCATCTATGATTATTTTCATAGATTGCTAAAGTATGTAAAAAAAATTTTTTTTGTATTATAGAAAATCTCTTTATCTTCTGAAAGATAATATCTAAATTAAAATATATTTCTTTAGCTTGTTCAAAAGTACCTCTTTTCCTTCTCAAAAAGAAATATTGAGTAGTAATATGCCTCAAAAAATGAGAAAAAGCATTTCGTCAAATTGGATTTCGTCTAATTAAATCATTTTTTAGAAGTTCTATATTTTTTAGTATAAATTCATTATCTGCTACGATAGCTTCTTTTGTAAATAAATTGTCTGGATATAGTGTTTGAGCAACATTATGTCTTCCTCACTGAATTACTCTGAGGTGCCTAGGGATATTTCCTATTCATATTCAATTTACCTCTGGACAAACTGCTCTTAATGCTGGCTTTCACATTTTATCACATTTATGATATAATATAGTCTGCATAATAATCAATTTTTTAAAAAAAACAATAGATAGTTTATCCCTAGATTTAGACATAAATTGCAATTATACAAAATAATCAGAAAAATTATTTTCAAAAAAGCAATAGAAGATTTGTTTAAATTTTTTAAGTTAACAAATGGTTAAGTTTAGAATCATATCAGATTTTGTCAATAGCTTCGACTTCGTCCGTGCACAAAACAGAGTAAAAATTACAAAACAACTCAAAATTAAATAAATCTATTCTTGAAATAGAAAAAATTTTTACTATACTTTATTTATAAATGAAAAAAATACTTTTCTCTATTCTTATATTTTTTTGTTGGTGACAATGTTTTGCTATCGGTACCGAAGGCGGTAGTATTTATTATTTTGAAAATAAAGATACAAAACAAATAAAATACATATCAAATAAACTAAATAAACGAGGCTGATTTTTTGATACTGCTATGACTCAATATCTAAATAATAAAAACATTTGAGATAATAATACATTTCACAAACGGAACCTCGAATGAGTTTATTGTTTTCTACGGGATAGACACAAATATATGACTTGATGAAAAATAAATTGCTCACTTTTAGGAGCGTGAGCGTATACTTGAAATCTTAACAATATTAAAATAGATAGCCTCAAAAAATTTACGATAAACGATATTACATTTTTAGAAAAGAACATTATTTATTTTGAAATTTTTTTGATTCGGTTTAAATTCTTTTTTACTTTTTTATGACTAAATCTTATAGCATTTTACTGATTTGCAAAAATATTATGGTCTTATTTCAAAAAAATCGACATATATATAATTTCATTTTTTCTGTATTTATTTTTTGATTTGTTTTTATATCTGGTTCTTGGTTTTTGATATTTACAGGTGGTAGGTAACACATTTTGACTTTTCCTTTATTACCCCACAGTTTGAGTTCTCAAAATAGTCCTAACTTTACGATCTATACCTGTCTTGATAAAACACAAATATGACAAAAACATCCTACCATCTCAAGAAGAATTTTTTTGATTTATATATATCATAATCTGATTAATATTAATATTGATACATATACGTCAAGATTCCTCTTTCTTTCATGACAAAATTTATATATATACTTGATTAATATTTTTATGCATATATATAATATTAAATTTTTTATTTCGAATGAAGAAAAAAGAAAAATAGCTTAATTTTTTATATCCTGTACCAAAAAATTACTTTTATCTATTACTTCATCCAAAACATCTTTAACACTTAACGAGTCCAAAATTCCAGCCTTGTCAGTTGAATCTTTTCATTTTTTCTCCAGATATCGCTTTGCCATAGAGATATCTTTTTTTTCTACAATCATATTATAAATCAAATTCTTGGATTGCCTTTCAAGATTTGACATAGCAAATCTAACTTGATCAGCAAATTTTTCATCTTTCTTTATCCGATTATAAAATGTCTGCCTACAAACTCAAATAGAGGTACAGGAATCCAATACATTCCGTCATTTCTGTAAATTATCCAAAATACCTTCTTGTAAATCTTTTTTTTTCATTATAAAAAACTGGAACAAAATAAAACATTCTTCCCAATTTTATAAATTTTTTATTTTATTTCACAAAAATTCAAAATTTTT
>CALFEN010000208.1 GCA_937950065.1 uncultured bacterium
AAATCTGGATTATTATTAAGATCAGAACCTTGATCTATACTCACCTGTTTTTTGCTTGCCAATACAGGATCAAATAATGCAAAATCCATAATATTTACAATATAATCTATTGCAGCAGCTTTAGTAAGCACCTCTACAGACCCGTAACTAGCTTCGTAATAGTCTGATACACATTTTTGGTAATCAGTTAAATTTGTTTTTGTAAAGCACTGTAAATAATTAGGATCTATACTATATTTATATGTAAAGATAATCTTATCGTTGGAATATATATCTTGAGAATAAATTCATTCACTTGGAGAATAAAAAACAGATTTAGTAGAGAAAAAATCCATAACAGATCAGATTACCTCGTAAATTCAAATTTTAGTATCTCAATATATTTTATTATTAAAAGCATTCACTTTATCTTGTACCTCTTTATACATAGGATCGTCAGTAAAATTCATATAACGTGCTACTTCCTTTTCAGAAAAATCCTTTAATTTTGCTCAAGACAATTTTAATGTCAAAACTGTATTAAAATAATCCAATTGAGATAGTGGAACATAATCGTACAGATTTATTCACATATCATCTATTATAGCATACAAATTTGTTTTCTTTCCGTCTACTTCTATAGGATAATTCTCAAATATACATTTAGCTGTTTTACATGATTTGGCAGTGCTGTATACATCAAAATCATAAACCATTTTGAAATACATTGTCAAGAATTCATACCATCTTAAAGGCTTATATGGTTGAAATTTATCAGAATTAGATATTAGTTTATATTTAACCAAAAGCTCAAGTTTCTTTGTATAATCTTGAGGTTGATCTGCTATATCAGTATATTTAAGTTGTATTTTATTTTTAAATACATTCGGGATATTTGTCTGTCAATCTCACACAACGTCTATAGACAAATCATTTGTTAGAAAATCAATCAATTTATTCAAATTTTCTTCTTCATCGTCTTTGTCAGTTTTTAGCATTATATTTATATAAAAATCCCTGTCATCTATATTACTTTTAAATCAAGAATATATCTTCACTACACAAGAAGATTGATTTAAAGCGTTTCAATCTTCATCTTTGTATGGTCCATAACTCATAGAAGAATCTATACAATAAATAAATCACTCATGTCATTTTACTGTTATCATAGATTTAGCTAAAGTTTGCAAATCTCTTGTTTCTGTTTCATATATACTTTTTACGTCCTTACCTTTACCTGAATAAATATCTTTTTCATATATAGCCAACGCGAACATTTCGTGTAAATTTCCCAAAAATCAAACAACACTTCATTCATAATCATTGAGATAAAATCATTTCTTCCAACTTATCTTGATATGTGGAAGTAATGTTTCAAAATCTTGATTTATTTTTGGATTAGATTGAAAATTGATACCAGATAGGAAATCCTGAATCTCTTTTTTAATTGTTTCCTTATCTTTTTCATCACTATAAGCTTGTATATTTACAACTACCAGATTGTTATTGTCTAATTTCCCAAAATATGTCTTATATCCATATGCTTCTCCTCCGCTTTTGTCATCTAGATAAGCAGTGGTAAAAAAATCTTTTCATCAGATCTTTACTTTGATAAGTTTTTGATAAGTTTTATCATAAAGCCCCATCAAATCAAGCATGTAATAAAAATTTTTATCTTCAGACATATCGGTGATATTCATAGTTTTTATTGATATAGAACTTATTATCTTATCATTATTTTTTGAACTTTTCATTTCTATCATCTTGTTTGGTATATAATTCCAAACCTCATAATTTTTACTAAATTTGATATTAAATACATCGTCAACTATAGTAGTGCCGCTATTTATTTCATCAATAGTTTTTTTGTAAGAACTAAAATCTATGTTCATTTTTTTAGCTTCCGGTGTCTTATCTACATTTTTTTGTATAAAATCTTTAGCTTCTGATATAAGTAATGAATACCCCAAAGTAGCTCCATAACCTATACCAAATGTAGGAACTCAAATAAGTTTTCTACTAGTGGTCATCAATCATCATCCAGAATTTCATCATTCAATAATTGAATCAGTTTTTATATATTTATATCAGTTATACTCTATTATTCCGCTAACTATTCACTTTGTTTCAGTGATAGTATCTGCACCTATCCAAGGATATCATACTGATATCACTTCATCCTGTGCTTTTGGTACATAATCAAAATCTATATCTATATGTTTAAAACTACTATAATCTACATTATTACCAAATATATCTTTATCATCTATCTTTAGTATAGCAATATCCATGTTTTCATCTCTTGCTATCAAGGTTGCAGTATAATTACATTCAGGCTTTGTATTCAATACTTTAGTCATACATACGTTAAAATAAGTTATTTCGTTACCGGCTTCGTCTGTCACTACATGATTATTTGTTATAATATTTCCGCTGCCATTTATAATACTGGCACTTCACCGTCCGAGCATTTCCACATATTTACCATAGATATCTTTGTATGATATTATCTGTACTACAGGAGAAGCATTTATACTACTATCTGCAAATACAAACAAGGCGTTTCACAAAACAAACATCGCAAGGATTGCTAAAAATTTTTTCATAAGTAGATTTTGTTTATATAAATAAAAAAATAAAGTTTTGAAATTCTACTCAAAACTTTAAATAAAGCAAGAGTTTTTTGCAGAAATTTTGTATTGACTTGAATCAAAAAATTTACGTCAACAGCCTTAAATTCCCTATACAAAAAACAAGTATAAAAAATAAAAACATTTCAGAATTATAAATCAAAAACATAGTAGCACCAACTAAATACAAAAAACAAAAATTAACCATTTGTTAACCGCAAATAATTATTATTGTAAAATAAAATTTTATTTTATAAGTATTTTGTTAATGAACGATATAGAAAAAAAAGCTTATTATTATTCTTTTGATCAAACAATCACTCCTGTAAAATTAAAAAATCTGGATAAAATTCCAAGTTTTGATCATCAGAGAGTAGAAAACGTAATGAAAAGATACAATATAAAATTTATGATAGACAATACAAATACATATCATTACAAATTTTCTCTTATAAGATCCAAACCTTACATACTTTACTACATATGAGACGCAAACATATTTGATAAAAAAATAATTTGAATAGTCTGACCAAGAAAAATGTCCAGTTACGGGGAAAAAATTTTAGAAAAATTTTTTGAGATTCTGACTGGGTATGACATTTGTATTGTGAGTTGACTAGCAGACGGTGTGGATCAATATGCCCACAAACTCAGTATAAAATACGGATTGCCTACCATAGCCGTGCTTTGATGATGAATAGGACACTATCTTTGATCCAGAGATAGGTGACTCATCAAACAAATAATCACCAATGGCTGACTTGTATTATCAGAATTTAAATTGGATTTTGCGCCTACTAATTACAGTTTCCCGCAGAGGAATAGAATAATTGCCTGATTGAGTGATTTACTTTTTGTACCAGAAGCCGGCAAAAACTCTGGTAGTCTGATTACCGTGGATTTTGCACTAATGATGGGGAAAAAAATTTACTGAACTCCAAACAATATTTTTGACAATAATTCTCTGGGATTAAATGAATATATATCCAGATGAAAAATCACGGCAATAAATGATTTGAATGTTTTTATAAATGAAAATCTTGCCAAAGTCCCTAGAAAAAACATTGAAAAGAATGATATTTTAATTGAAAGTCTAACATTAATTGAAAGAAAAATTTATTTTTATATTTTTGATAAAAACGAAATAGACCTCAATACAATTTCAAATGATTTGGACTTAAGCTTAAGTGAAATCATGGTAAATGTATCGAATCTTGAGGTAAACTGATTTGTAGAAGAAAAATATCCTTGAGTTTACAGTGTTAAATAATTACAAAATTTTAATTTATTTTTTATAAAAGATAAAAAGACGCTGGCTCTATTTTTTTACACAAAATATCACTCCAATATTTTTGCCACGAGTCTCATTTCATCAAGCAGATAGTGTAATAGCCATACTACTTGAATTTCCAACTCGACTTCTAGTAGCTGCAGTTCAGAAAATCTGATGAAAATTGAGAGGATAAGAAAAGTTTTTCAAGGGGAAAAGCAATGATTTAACATCCTTATTATGTATTAAAAATTTTTATTAACCCCAAAGATATTGTATAAAATCTTTTGAATTCAAATAATTAATTATTGAATTTTTGAACTTATTTTTGTATATTTTGAATTTTATCAAATAAAATTTTGGAGTCCAAAAGTTTATAATTTTTATAATATTTTAAATTCAAAAAGCAAATATTATTTCTGACAAAAACACTCTGATCATGCCATTTTCATCTAATATCCAAACATCATATTTCATTCAAATTTATAGATTGAGATATATCATATTTTTTAATAAAAGCTCGCAACTTTTTATTAAAACTAACCTTACAACCAAGCATATATCAATTTCTTTTAAAATCATCTATCAAAAAATCGTCTACTTTTATTGATAAAATATGCACAAATTCATCTTTATTTGATACAAAATCTTGAGTATCAAATTGCATTCTGATAGTCAATGAATTACTTTGTTTGATATAAGAAAGTCTTTTAGGTAAGACAACGGACAATCAATACCTCTGTTTTTTAGCAAAAAAAGTATAATTGGTCAAAGCATTTCGACTTTTAAGTTCATAAGAATATTCGGCATCTTTATATACTATCTTTCGTTTTCTGGTAAATCTGATTAAGACTCTGTTGATATCGTCCCAAAGCTCCTTCCCAACTATGTAAAATCAAAAAATAGATGCTATAGCTTCCACAGAGTATAACAAGTCAGGATTTATAAATAAAAATATTATAAAAATAATCAATCCTAAAAACAATCCAAAAAAATTTTTAGAGCTGTTCATAGTTTTTGTATACACCGAACTTTTTTCGGATATAATATCTTCCACATACTCTTCAAAAGGCAGTATTTTGAGATTATCAGAAGAGATATTTTGAGCATACGGATAAATCATAAAATACATTTCAATACTGTCATATTGAGATAATTCTGCTCTATTTTTTAGAGAAACATCAAAAATATTACCTATTTTCTCGTTTTGTTTAAAATCTATGATTTCCTGCCAAAAAGTTGTTTTCATAATATCTGTTATTTATATTTAATATCATTTTTATTTACCAAATTATATCTATAATACTCAAAAAAATCAAAAAATATGACACATAATTTATTCTCATTTCAAAAAAGTTAAAAAATCTCTTGCAATTTATAAAGTTTTTGTTATAAATATATAACAAAATATGATATATAAATAACTTTTTATTATATAATTATAACAAAATGAATAAGAACACATGGATTGCTATAGCCATTGCTATATTAGCGGCATTCGTGATCATATTTAATCTCAGATTTTTTTCTGGAGAAGACGACTGGATATGCAAAGACTGAAAACGAATAAAACATTGAAATCCAGACAGCCCTGCCCCAACTTCAGAATGCAAATAAAAATTATGTTTTGAGGAAAGATAGATTTACTTTTTTAACTAAAAAAATGAAAAGCACTATAAAAATGATGGTATGAGTAGCTATAGCAGCAGCTTGAGTAGCATTAACCATTATCTCATCAAACCCATGATATGTGAGTAATATCCTTATAAATGCATGATGTATTGTAATATTTATATCGCTCATAGCTATGAAAAGGAAAGAAAGAAGAATAAGAGACGAAAGACTAGTAAAAATATCAGCATATTCTTACTCTTATTCATGGATGATAACATTTCTAATGATATGAATTATTTCATGGCTAAATGAAGCAAATATTGTGAACTTCACACTATGAAGAGCACTTTTGACATTACTTTTTACAATGTCTATTTCTTATATAATTGTATACATAGTTTTTAATTATAGATGAG
>CALFEN010000209.1 GCA_937950065.1 uncultured bacterium
ACAAATTAAGACAACCCTCCATATTAATGGCGGGAACGACGGGGCTCGAACCCGCGACCTCATGCGTGACAGGCATGCGTTCTAGCCAGCTGAACTACGCTCCCACTTAAATGGAGCCAGATGTCGGATTTGAACCGACAACCTACCGCTTACAAGGCGGTTGCTCTACCGTTGAGCTAATCTGGCACAAAGGAAGACGAGCTTCCAAATATTATTTAGCAACCAAAGCTATATTTACAAGTTTTGTAAGTCTAGATTTTTTTCTAGCTGCATTATTTTTATGAACTACATTTCTTCTAGCAGCCTTATCTATCATACTATAAGCCTTCACAAGCATATCGTTCACTTTCTTCTCATCTACTTTTTCTCAAGCCTTTGAAGCAATAGCAATATCCTTTCTAATAGACTTTATAGAATGTTTCATCTCCAGTTTAAATTTCAAATTTCTTTCTTGCAATTTCTGACTCCTTTGCAATGCTTTTTTAGCAGATTTAGTTAATGGCATTAAATATTTTATAAGTTTTTAAATACATTTAAACTCCAAGGGAGGGACTCGAACCCACGACCCAGTGGTTAACAGCCACTTGCTCTACCGACTGAGCTACCTTGGAATATAAAGACAGTGGTTCTTTTATAATTATTTCAAAACAAAATTCAAGTCTTTTTTTAATTTTTTTACTATTTAATTATGAAGACTCAAAATACCGAGAGCGGGACTTGAACCCGCACACCGTAAGGCACATGGTTCTAAGCCATGCGTGTCTGCCAATTCCACCATCTCGGCTCCTACGTGGAGTATCGCTTTAATCTCGGGAGGGAGGACTCGAACCTACGACCCCCTGATTCAGAGTCAGGTGCTCTACCAACTAAGCTACTCCCGAATCTATGTATGTCAATTTGTAATTCTCAATTCTTGCGGGGGCCCGGATCGAACGAGCGACCTTCGGGTTATGAGCCCGACGAGATACCACTTCTCCACCCCGCATTATACAAATTTTTCACCAAAAAAATTTTGTAAGTAAAAAATATATTAATCATTTATTTACAAAATGCAAGACATTTTTAAAGAAAATTTATCTATTCTATTTTTTATAAATAATTTACAATATTTAAAAGAATTATAATTCAAATAAAAACATATTCCATTTAATTAATAAAGATCTTTCAATACTATATATTTGAATTATAATCATTAATAACCTTTTCATAGGCTTCTACATATTTCTTTGACATATTTTTATAATTAAAAAGCATTCTTGCTCTTTCCGATATATATTTTCTATCCATTTTAAAACATTCTTCTAAACATGAATATCACTCTTCAAATCATTCTACGAGCATTCAAGTCCTACCTTCTTCTATAAGTTCAGGCATTGATCATCTATGAATAGCTAACGTCGGCACTCAACAATAAGCAGCTTCCAATACGCTAAGCCCAAAAGGTTCACGGAATCAAGTAGGATGCAAATTACATTTAGCATTTTTCAAAACCTCAATTTTTTGATTAAAATCAAGTTCTCATAAGAATTCTACTAAAGGATTATCTAAATATTTTTTAACCTCCCTTTCGAAATAATCATGTCATTGTGAATCTATTTTTCATCAAAGTTTTATCTTTATCCCAAGCTTTATAGCAAGTTTTATAGCTAAATGCGGATTCTTTTCATAATCAAGCCTTCCAATGAAACAAAGATAATCCTGCTGCTCTTCTTCAAAAGGAAATTCTTCAGGATCTAATCAATTATATACTGTAGAGATATAGTTTAAATCCGGAAATGCTTCTTGCTGATTTTTTGAAATAGAGATATAATTCAAATTTTTCCTATTCTCATAATACTTAATATTATCCAAGATTATAGGTCAATGCAATGTCGTAATATTAGGATAATTTCAAAAATCCTTTAAATCAAATCATTGTGAATGTAAAATATCGAATCTAGAAATATTTTTTACTAAAACTTCTTTTGTATGTAATTTTATATTTTTTTGTAATTCTTTATGAGGAACAACCTCTTCAGAAGTTTTTGGAAAGCAAATACATTTATCTACTATAGGTATAATTTCACAATCTACTTCAGAGTCAGCAGTTCATATCAATATAGGTTCATGACCAAGTTCCTTCAATCATTTTATCAAAAAATAAATTATTCTTTCTGTTCATCCATACTTTTTGGGGGGCACTGGGACAAAAGGAGACGCAATTATTCATATTTTCATAATTTTCTGTTTACTTATAAAAACAATAGTACTAATATAGATATAAAAACGAAAAAATCAAGCCTTTTTAATAATTCTCCAAATATCTAGCAGTAAATCTCTGCTATTATCAAATTTTTTTAATATTATAAGTTAATAAATCAATAAAATTTATTTAGAATAAAAATATACCGGACAAATCTATTTCTACATATAAGAATTCCTTTATTATAATTATATATTTAAATATTAATTTTTAAAAATAATCTCCAGATTCCTGACTTGATTATTTTCTTTACTATTTACCTTATAGACAAAATTATTTGAGAAGGGAGTTTTCACTTGTTTGAAATCATAATATTCCCCATTAAAATCAAGTATTTTAAAACTAGGCGGGAAATAAATTATTCATTCATTATCCCAAAGATAATTCAATCAAAGGATGTGTTTCTCCCTATCTGTTAGACTAATATTATATTTTTTTTCCAAAGACTTCATCATATTTTCATAATATATCGGTACATTCATAGTATAAGAAACAAGTATTTTATATTTTCATTTACTCAAATCTTTAACATTGAGTATATCATTATTTGTCGCCGATATAATATGTCCACTCATATCCGACAATAATACACTCTTATCTACAAATCCGTCAGATTTATTAAACCCTCTATTGTAATCCCATAAATAAACATTACCCGTATTGTATACAGTATTCAGATTATTCTGCATCAAAAATTTATCAAAATTATCACTTATTCAGGTAAAATATATTCTAATATTTCCCGATTCTTTTATCTTCCCAAAATTTTGTAAAAAATTTTTAACCATTTCTATTTTATTATCTTCAATATACTTTTTTATATCATTCAGGTAAAGATCTTTTTTGAATGGAAGATCCTTTCATCTTATCAAATTAACACTAGCATTTATAAACTGCCACTCCCAAAATTTGTGCTTGAACTCAGGAAGAAGTTCTTCCAAAAGATCAGATTTTATAAATACTACTCATCTAATACTCTGTCAAGTAAAAGTTTTTTCATATACTTCCTTTATATTCTTTCAATCTATATCTGTAAACCCATACTTATTTGCTCATATAAAAGAAATTTTGTTAGTCTCCCAAAAAGAATTTATATAGTCTGGGCCCGTAATATAGACCCCAGAACCTACATAATTTGGATAATAACTATCAAAAATTTCAAATTTAATTTCACTTCAGTCCACATCAACTACTGCATAAGAACCAAAAAATCATCAATTAGGCCTTTTTTCTGAAGAATTTTGGAGTAGTACCAAATATTTCTGACTTCATTTTTCTCATAGTAGAGAAAAAATATCATCCTTAAAATTCAAAAATTCGTTAGTAAAATTAATAAAATCAGAATATTTTTTTACTCATAAATCTTCAACTTTTTTATGATTATCTTGGAAATACAATATAAGTTTCATTATTTCACTTTTCTTTTCTTTTATTATATTTATTCATTTCTTGTAATCACCTATCAAAGTATCTGCTTCATATAATATATCTGAAAATTCTCTATCTTTTACCAAAAACATCAAAGCATAATCTCTTAAATTTTTTTGAATATATCATACCTTATCATTAGTCAAAACCAAAGAGGGGATCTTATATAAAAAAACAAAAGAAAAAAAACTAATAATCAAAATCAAAAAATATATAAGACTAAAATGCCTTAATCGATTAATTTTATCTGATTTATTCTTTGTATTTTTAAATCAAAATCCTTTTTTTACAGCCTTCATAATTCAGAATTTTAAGAAAAAGAACTTACTTTTCAAGAGATTTTTACCGTTAAAATTTTACTGATAATACTTTTTAGAATAAAATAATAGACTATTTTGTTCTAAAAATACTTAACAATAAAATCAAAATAAACATTTTTTTACTTGATTTTCTATACTTTCTAAATATCATTGAATCATTAGTTGCTTTTATATTTAAATTGTAGAAGTTGAACAGGTTGTGTGCAAAGAGTATAATAAGAGATATTATA
>CALFEN010000210.1 GCA_937950065.1 uncultured bacterium
ACCGTCAAGCTGAGTAAACTCAGGTTGTCTGTCTCATCTTAAGTCATCATCACGGAAGTTTCTACATAGTTGAAAATATTTATCAAATCAGCTAACCATCAATATCTGTTTGAGCTGTTGAGGAGACTGAGGCAAAACAAAGCCTTCTCAAGGAGAATATCTTGAAGGGACGATAAATTCTCTGGCTCATTCTGGAGTATTTTTGATAAGTGCAGGAGTTTCTATAAAAAGAAATCAATCATTTGAAAGGAAATTTATCATTTCCAAGGTTATTTTATTTCTTGCGATGAGATTTTGCTGCATTCTCTGTCTTCTGAGGTCAATATATCTATATTCCATCCTGACTTCTTCCCTTACATGATGCTCATTGGCAACTTCAAAAGGCAAAACTTCGGATTTATTTATCAATACCAAATTGCTAGGCACGATTTCTATTTGTCAACTTACGAGATTTTCATTGAAAGTTCACTCAGGTCTCATTTCCACTTTTCATGTTACATTTATCACGTATTCATTTCTAAGTGTTTGAGCCAAATCCATCAAATCTTTTGGAGTTGTTTCAGGGTCAAGTTTAATCTGAGTAATACCGTATCTATCTCTCAAATCTATGAAAATCACTCAACCGTGGTCTCTGGTAGAGTTTACCCATCAAGCCAAACTCACTTCTTTTCCCAAAAGTTTTTGTGTCACTTCACCGCAAGTATGTGTTCTAAACATTTTTATTTTTTTATTGATAAACTATCTTTTACGATTCTGTTTTATTATTCACTGCTGTAGTATATAAAAATATATAAGCAATCTAACATCCATTGATTCTTGTTCCTTGGACAAAGTAAGCAATATATTTTCACCTTGTCTGAGAATGGATTTGTCCATAGAGTCAGCGATAACTATTGATATTAGTCATGTCTTTATTGTTTTTCATACGGCAATCATCCTGCCTCTGGTATCAAGAGTTGTAGTCATCTGCGAAGTGGTAAGTATCTTTGATGATATACTTTGTTTATATCCGTCAGTTTCAAGTTTTGGATCCAGTTCCTGTCATTCAAGATTAAGTATTTTGGAAATCGACTCTGCTATATATGACCCTTTTTCAAACCATAAAGATATTTGTCTATGTTTTTCATCATTTGGAGACATATCAACTATCAATTGGGAATGAGTTCCATCAGCACAAACATTGATATATCGATTATCCCTATATTCGCTAATCCTAGTACAACAGCTTATCTGTGACATTAT
>CALFEN010000211.1 GCA_937950065.1 uncultured bacterium
GAGTTCAGACGTGTGCTCTTCCGATCTTTATTAGAATTACTCTACTCTGAATCCTGCAAAATATGTACTAGATCTCCCCGTTCCTAAAGAAGATGATGTGGATTGATTATGCCAGCAATAAACCTCGAAATAATCACTTGTTCAGTTTGCTTCTACTATTACGGATGTTGAAGAAATATTTGATGTAGCAGAACCGTTTGGAGATTGTGTTCACCGACTGTCTAATGATCAATTTTTATAGACTGCAACTTGTCAACCTTTACCATCTGATATAGATGACACAGAACATTGAGCAGTCAAAAAATATCTTCCTGCTCTTTTCGGAGTAAATTTACCACTGGATGTATCAAATTCACTATTTGTATCAAATTCTTTTGTATCTATATTTACTTTTGTCCAAGTAGTAGTTGCTACTGATTGTGTATTATTAAGATAAGCTCTAAAGGATGACCTATTTACTAGATTATTCCACTTCGCAGCGGTTAGTGTCGTTCCAGCGGTTGTATACAGTCACTGTCCATCATCAGTAGTCGTAGGATTGGTAGTCGTCCGAGCTTTTGTAAATATTATTCGTGAAATAATCATAATAAAGCTTGCCACTATACCAAAAATTAATCACCCTATAACATTTTTAAATAAATTTTGCATGTTTTTTATTCCTAATATAGTAAAAACTCTATTCTACCCTAAAACCTTCGAAATATGTATAACCATCTCAAGGATATATAGAAATAGCTTTATTTATCCGACAATAAGATTCAAAATAATCAGAAGTTCAATTAGCATCTACTATAGACGTTACTGTAGAACCCATATAGCTACTTCCTCAATTCATTGAATAACTTCCCACTGTAGCACTAGTTCAATTTTTTCTTATAGCTACTAATCATCATTCTCATGCTGCCAACCCACCGAAATAACAAGAGGCAGTCAAAGAATATTTCCCTGCTCTTTTCGGAGTAAATTTACCACTGGATGTATCAAATTCATTGTTTGTATCAAATTCTTTTGTATCTATATTTATTTTTGTCCGTGTATTTGCACTTAAACTTTGACTAGCGTTTAAATACGTTCTAAATACTGATCTATTTACCAGATTATTCCATTTAGCAGCGGTTAGTGTTGTTCCAGCAGTCGCATACATTCACTGTCCATCATCAGTAGTTGTAGGATTAGTAACCGTCCGAGCCCTTATCAATAGAAATACTACTACTCAAGTTCCAAAAAATATAGAACTAAACACTAAACTTTTTACCACAAATTTATCCATTTCCAAGGGATCTTAAGGAATAAAAGAATTATACAATAATATAAAATTTCATAAAATTTACAATAGATTTTATTGCAAAAATTTCGTAAATATTTATAATGCTTCTATTGCAAATCTATAAACAACATGATATGAAGAAAATAATAATTATATTTTTGGGAGTAATATTTTTTGGTACAACATCAGCCAAAACTATACCAATACAAGATTTTGAGAGATACAAAGCTAAAGATAATTTTTTCTCATATTTTTATGATAAATACGTTCAAGATAATCTCGCTGAAAATCAAAAAATTTGCTATTACTACAAAAGGTGAACAAAATTTGTTATCTCTCCTATTTGTTTTTTGACAAACGATCTTCCTAAATATAATTTTACAAAATCTATAGATATAATTTTCCCATATATTTCAGATTTCAAAAATATATATAATTTAGAAGCGACCTGATTTAATTATGACACTGCACAACCTATATTTACAAAAACTTTTCTAGATTTAGGAAAGATTAAAAAAAATCTTGATAAACAAACTATACTACATTTAGCCTATCAAAATATAGATTTTGAAATAGATGAAAAAGATATTGCTTATCAAAGCATCAAGAATTATAGTTTTTTTGTTGCGGATAAAGATCTTAAATGACGGGCTTGATGCAGACTTGTAAATTATAATATAGCAATAAATCTTTTTAACAACAAATTATTAAAGCCTTGAGAAACATATAACACAAATAAAGAATTTGCTCAACATACCAATGAATACTGTGGGCATGAAAGTGGTTACTACCTCTTTTATGGATGAGTATGTGGAGCTTCTACACAGCTTTTTAGGGTTTCATTGATCAATCCTTATATCAAGGTATTGCAAAGATACTGACACTCTCAACGGTATGTCTGGTTTTATGGAAATTATATATATGGAGATGACGCTGCTATCTACCAACGGTCAAAACAATTTGAAATACAAAACATTTGAGAGAAGGAAATTTATTTTAAAGTATGGGAGAAAAACGGACACAAATATTTATTAAGTGTATACCCTGATAAAAATTACTATACTACAAAAGTTCAAAGACAACAAGTTTCTTATACCAAGGCCTATGTAGGAAAACAAGTTCTATCAAAAATTGACTGAACACAATTTTACCAACAATG
>CALFEN010000212.1 GCA_937950065.1 uncultured bacterium
TTAATATATTAAATGTCTTTATATGACCATTTATGTGATTTATGTATCCACTAGCCGCAGAACTAATCGCGAAAAATCAACACGATAAGATCAATTTCCTTATTAATTTCTTGCAAAAATATTATTGAGCATTTAGTATATTTACTTCTTTTTTCTTTTTTGTATTTGCAGAGATATTGATAAAAATCTTTCTCGGAGATAAATTCCTAATCTCCGGAGATATACTCAGACGAAGCATCTTATTCTTATATTTCAATATCATTCTCAATCTATACCAAAACTTTTTGTCTGGTATGTGAAAAGTGAAAGAAAGAGTAAATGTCATGATTTGGTGATTGATATTTAATCTAATATCTATACTAATCTTATCCAAAATATTTGATATATATGGGATAGCACTTGCAAATTGACTTACAAATTTATTTATATTCGCTCTGTTTTTATATTATTTTACAAAATTAAACATCAAAATATATATAGATAAGAAATTTTTGATCAAAAATATTGTCTATTGTCTTCTATTTTGAATTTTCTCACGATTTTTTTTATTGGATAAATTATCTACAGTATCTAGTAGATTAATACTTCTGCTTTATTTTTGTATTATTTGAATAATATATTGTATATGAATGTGAATTATAAACTTACAAGAATTAAGATTATTTTTTTATGAAATCCAAAAGATGAGAAAAAAATAAATTTGTCAATCCAAAAATTTGTTTTTAAACAAAAATTCTTTATAATTTGTTTATTTAAATCATAAATTTTTTTTATGTTTAAGACAAATGACGATATCCAGATATGAGGGAAAATTTATTATATAGAATGAGATATATTGGATCTATCAGATAAATTCATTTCAGATAAAGATGCCGATGATTTATCAAATGTTATTATTCAAAATTTTCGCGTAAAAAAATTAATATTACAAAATAATAACATAACCGATGAATGAGTAATCAAGATATTTGACGCCTTAACTGCAAACGATAACATATCCGAACTCAATATTAGTTATAATTATCTAAAGGAAATAAATTTTGAAAAAATAAATCATTACCTGTTAAACTCCAAGAATCTTACCAAAATAGATTTTTCATATAATTTCATAACCGACAAATGAATATCTAGTATTATAGAAGGCCTTGGTAAAAATACATCTCTAAAAGAGATAAACCTTTTTTGAAATAAAATCTGAATAAGCTGATTAAGTGAACTCAAAAAAGCACTCGTAATAAATAAATCTTTAAAACAAATTAAAATCTGAATATATGAAACAGGTATGCAATGAGCATTGCAGTTTGTAGAGGTATTGAAGTATAACCCTAATCTCGAAATAATTTATAATTAATATTTACTAAATGGATTATGGAAAAGCCTATGATTATGTACTAAACGAAAAAAATGATAAGAATCTAGATTTTATAGAAAAATTTTTGAAATGAAAAATTTCTAATTGAAACAATGAAATCATAAAACAAGAATTTTTATTAATATTGATTATCACTCTACTCAAAAAAAACAATATAGAAAACAATGAAATGAAAGAATATTTTTTACAGTTACAATCTTTAACAGTAAAAATAGAAAAATATCTCACTTCAAACTATAGAACAAATAAAGACTTTTCATCCAAAATGTTATTAGATGTCTTTTATACTACGAATATCTATAATTTACTTGTTCTAGAGAAATTATACAAAGAAATCTGACTTTCATCAAAATCTGATAAGGTTAAAGTGATAAGAAAAAATATGGAAAGAAATAGATATTTTTTTAAAAAAAATATTAAGAATTTAATTTTTTCACGGATAGAAAAATTACTTACTAATTATGGTACAAGCTTTTGGTATCTTTTTAGTTTTACATTCCTATCAACTATGATCTTCTGATTTTTTTATATGGTAAACGATCTGATAAATCCTTATCCTTACGTATGCGGGGATTCCTGTGTTAATACTTGTGAAATTTGAAACTCTGACTGTCAGACAAAAACTGTAAAAAGCTATCCTTATTATTTTTATGTATCAATGGCTACTATGAGTAATCTTTGAGCAGATATCTCATCAGCAGGGACTAATTCATTGATTTTCTTATTTACTGTTGAACAAATACTAGGTGTAGTGTTATTTTGAATGTTGATAAATCTGCTTTGAAAAAATTTATAACACATAATAAATGAATTTTTTGTTATATACAGCAATTTTTTAATAAGTTTCTTCATCATAACATTCTTGGCAATAAACCTTAAATTCAGTGTCAGCAGGGTAGACAGAGATTATCTGCTTACCGCATTTATCACATTTACTGAAGTAAATTTTTCTGGATGGCATCTTACGTAGTCTTTCGGTATACCTGACGTCCTGATGCTGACGTGGAAGAGCCAATCAATGTTTGCGGTAAAAATCAAGTTCTGATTTCATTATTCTAAATGGTTTGCCAGAAACTTCACATACAATAGCTTTTTTCAAGATATCATCACTGACATCGTCTATATTATCAGGCAAATCTTTTGCACGGATAAGTTCTATCCCTTCCGGCATGTTTATAGGGTATTCTTTGTCCTGCCGCTTAAATCATTTTTTCAAAGCTTCATCTCTGTCCAGTGAGTAATATTCATTTGCTATGGTTTCATTATATCCAAACGGTGAAATTTCTGGAGCAAAGAATTGTCCTCGTTCTCAATTTTTTTGCATATGCTTGATGATCTTTGGGACAAGTTGCTCATATTCTTCTTTTGTATATTGCTTATTCAATATGCAGTATTGTTTATTTGTCAGTCCTATGCAGCCAAAAAGGTTTGAAGAATTATTTGCACAGTTTAAGCTGTAAAATACATCTCTAGAATTTTCAAATACAGACTCTGAAAAAAATATATTAGTGCATCAAAAACAGTTTATCACTTCTAGCGAATGATTTATCCCGTTACCAGCTATATCTATATCCATACAATCAACGAGATAGGCTGAATCATAAGAATATTTACAGTCTTCTCCAGCCACTATAGAATAAACAAAAGAGCAGTTCTTGGAATTAGAAACCAAAACTCAATAACAATTTTCGTTCCTAGTCATCTCTGCGGACAATACAGGAAATTGTTTGAGAAAATTATCATAATCTCTTATAAATCAGGTTAATCATGAATAAGTTTTTATTTTTGATTTTATTTCTTGATAAATTTTTTCATAATCTGATTTTGAAATTTCTTTATTTTGATAAGCATATTGTTTGTTTACGATATTTAAGCAAAAGATTCAGTGATCTATATCTCTAGACCATTTGACAAAGAAGCTGTCACGTATAAATATAGATCCATCTATAAAAAAGCTGTTTGATGTATTGCCAGACCGTTCTACATAAGCACTATTTTCAATATTCGAGCAATTATTTATTTCTATGGAATCCTTAATATGGGAGCTTTTGGAAGAGTAAAAAACATTTTCACTGTTATCGATCCCAAAATTAAGATAGCAATTTTTGGAATAAGAAATATAATTATTATAATCACTATTTTCATTATTATTTCAGGTATTTAGAGAAATTTTTGGAACAATTTTTGAAAGTTCATCAAACTGCTCAAAAAACGGACGAGTAAAGTCAAAGTCCCTGCTATAATCCATGGGATCTCGATTATCACCTCGCCATTCTTTGGATTCATAGACTTTGTAAGGACTATCAGGTGAATAAATAGAAATTATTGTTTTACCAGTCAAATCACATTTACGTTTATATAGTTTCCTCTCATTTCTTCGGGCAAGTCTTCTCTGCTGTCTGCATTCTGGACACAACGTTGGGGCAGGGATTTCGTATTTTGTGCCGTTAAAAATAGGAGAGACTTTGGAGTAAAAATTTAAATCTTTATCCGTGATAGCAAATTCCTGTCCGCAGTCCGTGCACTTTCTTCGTTCAACTATCTTTTCTCCTGTTTGGGCAGTAATAAATTCATAAACTTGTTTATCCATTCTTTTTATTTAATAAATAATTCCTTGTAATTATAAAAAAATACCTTTTCAAATCAATTGATTTTTTATAAAAAAATTTATTATTAAATTTGCAAAAATTACTCAAATATTTATAATTTATACTGTTTATTTAAATAAATAATTATGATTTTAAGACCAAGACAGTCTCCAGAAAATTTTAGAATAGGAATAGAAAATATTCCTGATAGCGAAGAATTTATAGATTATTTTATTCAAAAGTTTCAGATAAAAGACGAGTTTATTACTTCATTATCACAAGACGATAAAACAAATGACTGGAAAGAATGGAAAAGACTTTGAATATTTATTTTTCATTATCATACACTAACAGAGGAAATCATAAATGAATTTAAAAGGAATTGAATTCATTTAAATTCTGATAAAATTTGAGAATTACATATCCCTTTTCAGAATATTTCTTTAAAAGACATATGAAATTCTTTAAATAGATTAAATGAATACTTAAGGTATAATAGTAAAAAAGTAGAATTGCCTGAATATATTTTTTGAATAAGTTATTTGGCTGAGTTTAGTAGACGTTATTGATTTCACATAGTAGATTTGCCTAAATCTGTAAAAAGAAATTCTTGAGCAGCTAGGCTTCTAGAAAAATACACAAACGATACTTCCAATTCCAAAAAACAAAAGATTTTAAAAAGATTTTCAATAGAAGATATTAAACTATGTTATATTTCAATAGAGGAATTATTAAATAAAAGAGTTAACGATATTAATATAGTATGAACAACAGAAGATTTGTATAAAATTCTTTCTGCTTAATTTTAATCATAATATTTTTATTGTCAGTACATCACAGCCGCCCTGCGAGAGTCCGCAATGCAGGTGATTAATTTTTTTCATTATAACATTTCTCACAAAGAATTTTTATATTGGAATTTGGAGAATATGTTGAGAGTATATCTACTCAACACTTAAAACATTTTCTATTATATAATTTTCTTGGATTTCTCAAATTCATTCTGTCCATATGTCTAATATCAGGACTTTTTCTAGGAATAGGAATATTGTGCTTGCGGTAAAATTCTAGTTCTGACTTGGTCAATCTAAATAATTTTCCTGTATCCTTACAAACGATAGCTATATTTACTATAGAGTCTTCTATATCGGAAATCCTTTGAGCAAGCTCTTCAGCTTTTATTGTAGAAATTCCTTGAGGGATATTTATAGGATATTCTTTTGGCTGCCACCTATATCATTTACTCAAAGCAGTGTCCATATCCATTGGATAATATTCCTGTGCTATAGTTTCATTATATCCAAAAGTGCTTATCTCTATAGGAAAAAATTCTCATCGTTCTCAAGTAGTAAATTTCATATGTTCAATGATTTTTGAAACAAGTTCTTCATATTCTCTATTTGTGTATTGTTTATTAAATATACAATTTTCTTTATTTTTAAGTCATGAACATCCAAAACAGTCTTTACAATTTATAAGATCCATACTATACAAAACATTAGAAGATCATTCACTTACATATCTAGAAAACAAAACATTATAAGATCTTAATATATTATTTCATTCCAAAATTTTTCATTCACAGTCATATACGTATGTGCAGTCAAAAGCATCTTTTACTCTACCGCATTCATAAAGATATTTTCAGTTATCCACCGATACCACATTATAACCCAAAGTATCTCTGGAACTATAAATATAATCTCCTTTTGAATTCTCAACATTAAAAGAAGACATGTATTTATGATAATTACTGTCAAAAAACTCGTGTGCTTCTATCTTTGCTTTTTCCAATGACTCATAACTTTCAAAGATCCTGGCTTTTTCTTTTTCAAATTCTTCTTCACTGTATTGTTGATTCTTTATACAATATGATTTATTTGAAAGACCATAGCACATTATACAATTTTTACAACCATAACATTCATCACAAAAAATACATTCGCTCATATCTTCACTGTTATAGCAATAATAACATTTATATAAATTACCGTTATTGCTGCATTCATAACAGTTAGTCAATTTTTGAGACCACCAGCAGTCTATAGAATCTTTCATAGTATTACTAGCATAACAATAATAACAGTCCTCAATATTATTATTTCAAAAAGATAAATAACAATTTTTGGAGTTAGTTATTCAATGATTATATTCACAGTTTTCACTATTAACATTTAGCAGACTCAATTTTGGAACTTTTAGATTAAGTTCGTTAAACTGCTCAAAGAAAGAACGAGAGAAATCAAAGTCCCTGCCCAAACTCATAGGATCAAATTTATCACCCCACCGACAGGAAGAGCAATATACAGGGATATCCTGATATTCAGTATAGATAGATATCATAGATTTTCCACAAGATGAACATTTTCTTCTATACATTTTTTCTTCATTTCAGGTTGCGAGTCTTCTTTGCTGTCTACAGTCAGGACACAACGTTGGACTAGGTATTTCATATTTTGTGCCACCTATTATAGGTGAAATTTTGGAATAAAATTCCAAATCCTTGTCTGTAATAATAAATCACTGTCCGCAGTTCAGACATTTCTTTTGCTCAACTATATTTTCACCTGGTTGTGCAGCAGTAAATTCGTAAGGTTGATTTTCCATTATTTAAATTTTTAACTAAATAATAATTTTTTAAACTCTTCTTTTTGCTCTGGATGCAGCCTAATTTTTAATAATACATTCATCAAATCATGATCACGGAAAGTTTCATTCTCTGAAATCATCAAAAATTCTTCAAAACTCATAAATTCATTTTGAATTTTTTCTCATCAGTCCAAATTTAAATCCTGAACTTTTTTACAGTCTTTGGCTATAAAATAAGACACATTAAATACTACTGAACTATAACGGCTTGGTAAAATTTTTCGCAAAATAAGCTCAAAAGCTTCGAGCCCTGTTTCTTCCAACAACTCACGTGAAGCTGCGTCCATTGGATCTTCTCATATTTCGCATTTTCCACCAGGTAATGACAAAAACATATCCCTGTGTGGCTGCTCCTGTTTTTGGATCAAAATTTTACCATCAACTACTGCTATAACAGCAACAGTATCAGATTTTTTTATTTTTTCAAAAATCTTGGTAGTGCCATCATACATTTTTTGTTCCCATTGCCAGACCTCGTAGTTTTTTCATTTAAAAACCATCTTGGCATCTGGTGGAATATAGCTTTTTGGCTTGCCCATATTCAAGTTTTAAAATAAATTTTACAAAATATATAATAAAGAATTTAATTTCTATATCAACTGAAATTTATACATTTTTGCCAGCAGATCAAGGATTTTAAAAAAACATTCTAGTCTCAAGCTCATCATCAGCCAGAACTTCATCATCATCAACTTCGTCATCAACCTCCACTACTGCTACTGCTGCTGCTTTTGCTGCTACTAGACCATCAGGTTCATGATCATCAATACGGACCACGTTTTCATCTAAAAAATATCATAATCCATATCACAAAAAACAATATAACAAATACCACTTTCAACCTATCGGAGAGAGTATAGGTAGAGTTTGATAAAGTATTATTTTTAGATATTTTATAATTCCCTTCAAAAGCTTTTATGCTATAAGTATAGTAATTTAATATTCACTGATATAAATTGCCTGCATTTACTTCTGGACGGATATATTTTTCTATTACGTCACTTGCTAACGTATCTGGAATTATAGATTCTACTCCATAACCTGTAACTATTCTTATTTTTTTCTCATTAACAGCTATTACCAGCAATATTCAATTATTTTTATCTTTCTGTCCAAATTTATTTTTTTTAAATATATTCATACCTATATCAAACAGCTCATTCCCTTGCCTGTCAGGTATCAAAACAGTTACTATCTGGTTTGTACTTTTTTTCTCAAAATCCTTGGAAATAGATATAAGTCAGCTTAACTGTGCTACTGTCAACGTATTTGTAAAATCAGTTACAGGTTCAGTAAGTACAGGTAAATCCATTACATTTATATTTCCTGTTGATCATTTTTGATCTGAAATGCCTTGAGAAAAAACAACTTTATTATTTACCCTAAAATTAATATTCCATTTTATAGAAAAAATTATCGCAAAGATTATACAAATAATAATAATGACACTTCATTTTACTTTTGTTTTTTCCATTTTTTATCTAGTTACCTGTTCAAGTTTGCTGATTTCAAGTATTATCTAATAAATTATCTACATTGGGAACTGCTTTGATATCCTTTGATTCTGGAGGAGTAAGAAGTTCTTTTGATTGAAAATTGAACCATCATGACATCATATTTCATGGGAAAGACTTTAATTTTATATTATATATTCATATAAGATCGTTGTAAGTTTTTATTTCTGTTCTTATTCTATTTTCACTTCATTCCAATGTCACTATCAAACTTGAAAACTGTGTATCAGCCTTGAGTTGTGGATACGCTTCCATAGTAATTTTTATCTGTGACAATGTACTTCAGAGTAAACTATTAAATTCAGCACTTTGAGACTTATTATCTTTTATCATTTTCTGCAATTCTTCTAGTTTAGATGAAGATTCCCTAAGTTCTACTATTCATTTGAGAGTTTCACCCTCATATTGGGCATAATGTTTAACCGCTGATGCTACTTGTGGAACTAGATCCACTCTTCTTTCATAAACATTTTGTACTTGAGCATATTGAGTTTTTACTTGTTCTTGAAGTCATATCGTAGAATTATAAAATCCAAAGACACTAAACAATCATATCAATATAATAACTCATAAAATTATTAATATTACCATTTTAATATTTTTTAAAAAATAAAAATTATATTCCACTTATATAGATTTTTTTATAATATTCAATTATTTTATTATAAAAATTATTCAAAATAAATGAGGTTAGTAAAAATTTAGTAATGATAACTTTTATTTTCCAAAATAGTTTTTGATCTATAAATCTGTTCAAGTAAGACTGTTTTTGCCAGAAGATGAGGCAAAGTTATTCTCCCAAAGCTCATTTTTTTATTTACAAAACCTGATAATTTATCTTCATCCAGTCAATAAGGTCAGCCTATTACAAAAGTTATATTATTATATTTTTTTATAATATCTTTGAACTGCATAGTATCGAGATCTTCTCATCATTTAGTAAGTAAAATTTTATAGTCATCATTTTTTTCAATACTTCTTATTATATTATCTGTATCTTTTTGTATAATTTTATTTATTTCTCAAGATCTTTCAGGTTTAATATCTATAAGGGTTACATCTTTACCTAGTCTTTTTTTGTATTCCTGTATCAAAGTTTTATAATCTTTTTCACTGTCAGTAATTGATACTATTGTAACTTTCATGGAAATATATGATTTATTTAAAAAATTTTTTAAAAGTAATTTTATTTTTATTATAATGAATTTATATTTTAGAACAATATTTTATTATCAAATAATATCTATATAATATTCCTTTTTAATATTTTATCATCATTCATTCCTACGAAATTAATAAATTTTCTGAACAAAAAAAAGACTACGTACGTAGTCTTTTTTATATATAGTATAAATTTAATTAGTTGTTCTGGCATAATAACTAGTTACTATAGATTCCAAATTGCTATTTATTGCATTTAGTGCTACCTTTTGGATTTCATATAGTCTAATTGCCTTTTCATATGAAGTATTATAGTAATCTATATTAACTGTTCAATATATTGATTTTAGACTACTGATTAAATCATCCTCTTCTTGAGTTACCTTCTGTATTAGGGAAGTTAAATAAGATCTTCATTGTGTTAATGCAACATCAGCATTAGGTAATCATTTAAACATGGTAGTCACTTCATTCAAACGTTTAGCATAGATCAAATCATAAATTCATCTTTCTTCATCTTTTATAAGTTTTTCTGTTGTCTTAAAAGATTTAACAGGTCAGTAAAAATTATCTACTGAACTAGATGAATTTGCATAAATTCAGACTATTCTATAATAATAAGTTGTACCTGGATAGAGTCATGATAAACTAACAGAATATTGATATTTTCATCAGTCATTAGGTATAAATATAGCAGATGTTTTAAAACTTGTAGAACTTGTACCATATTGTACTTGATACTGATAATAAGCTTTGCTTTCACTCACTGTACTAAAAATTATTTTAGCTCAATTTTCTGTCGTTGACACTGAAAGTCATGTAAACACAGGATTTGGTTCTTTTACTCTCAATGTATATACGCTAGAATAATTTCCTGCATTACCTCCTTTATATCCACGTATTTTATAATAATAAGTTCCCTCTTTTAATCCTGTGATATTTATCACATACCATACTTGAGTATAAGAACTTTTCTTTGATAACTTTTGTGCTCAAACAGTTATCGGGAATACTTCTTCCAAATCTGCTCTGTTTTGAGAATAAATTATTTCTGATTTATCTATTTCTTGATCAAAAGTTACATTTATTTTTGCACTATATCATCAAGTATCAACAGAAACTGTTCATGTAGCAGCAAGAACTTTTGGAGAAGTATCTTTAAATGATAAACTTTTTATTTCGGAATAAGTTCCTGCATTTCAATCGATATATCCTCTAGCTCTATAATATAAAGTATAACCATTCTTTATATTTGATATGGTAGTTTTAAATTCTCTAGCAGATCATGTTAAAATCTTTTTATCTGTAAAACTTGAAGAAGAGATAAGCACGTTTTTTGCAGTTGCAACGATAGTATATTCTACATCCACTCTTTGAGAAATCTGATCCAATCATACAGTTATTGCTGCTAAATTTGTTGTCTGATCTGTAATCCCAGAACCATATAAGTATGTAACTTTTGGAGTAGCTGACAATGTAGTAAATGAATATGTCGATGGATAATCTACTACTCATCATCCAGCTGTCATATCTCATGATAGCACATAATATATTTTTAATTTGAAATAATATTTTGTGCTTGCAGTAAGATCTGTCAAGTTATATGTATATGAAAAACCTGATCATTGTCGTGTAGAATACAGACTTGTCATAGTATTACTACCCATCTTATAATACTGTAACTCTACTCTATACTGTTGATTATTTCATGCACTTCCAAAATCTCATTTCACTGTAATATCTGCAGCCTTGCTTGATTTTACAACTATTTGTGGATCTATATTTCTATAAACAGCTGAATATCAACCAGATGATCATGATGATGATCATGTTGATGCTGAAGATGCTGATGTTGTTGAAATTGTAGCTTTTGAAGATACAGAACTTCAATTTTTTACT
>CALFEN010000213.1 GCA_937950065.1 uncultured bacterium
TTACCTCATTTTTGAGGATGCTTTGATTTGAAACCGACGAAAGCATCTTGGAAGCATTTAAATGAGTCTGCGAAGAAGAAGATTTTGACTATATCAAATATACTCTAGACAAAGATCAGACGGCAAACGCACAAGATGCTGCAGTTTTCATCTACAACAAACTAAGACCAGGTGAAATCATCGATCCTGACAATGCTATTGATTATCTAAAATCATTGTTTCTATCTCCTGACAGGATCAATCTATGAAAGATAGCAAGAAGAAAAATAAACGCCAAACTTTGAATGAGCAAACCTTTGGATAAAGCAGAATCAAATCTATTTGATGCTGACGATTTCGTGGCTGCTCTCAAATATTTGATAAACTTGGCAAACAATAAAAGATGATTTTATCTTGACGATATAGACCATCTTTCCAACAGAAGAATCAGAACCATGTGAGAAATACTCTATTCAAGTCTTCAGATGGTTATGAAAAAATTTGTCAAAAGCGTTAAATGAAAACTTAGCGTTCTAAATCTAGAAGAACAGATAAAACTTACAGATTTGGCTAACTTCAAAATAATAGACAACTCTATCAAAAGCTTTTTTGCAACATCACAGTTGTCACAGTTCTTGGATCAAATCAATCCTTTGGCTGAAATAGAACACAAAAGAAGGATCACTGCTCTCGGCCCTGGATGACTAAAAAGAGAGACAACAACATTTGAGGTTCGTGATGTTCATCAATCTCACTACTGAAGAATATGTCCTATTGAAACTCCTGAATGACAAAACATCTGACTTGTAGTTTATCAGTCTCTTTATAGTAGAATCAACGAAGATTGATTTGTAGAAACTCCAGCTGTTAGAGTCAAAAAAGAACTTATCGTATGAAAAGATGATTTGATAGGAAGAATTGCAGACGAAGACATACTTGATGACAAATCAAAAGTTATAGTCAACGACTGAGATTATATAGACGAAAAGATTGCAAAACAGATAGAGAAAGTCTACTGATGAAAAGGAAATACTGTCAAAGTAAGACCTTTCCTTACAGAAGAAGTAGAATATATCTCTCCTGAATTTGATGAAAAATATATAATAGCTGATATTACTATACCTTTGGACGAACACAAAAATATCCTCCAAAAAAGAGTACCTTGAAGACACTATATGAACATGGAAATTTTCCACGTGAATGACATAACTCATGTAGACGTCAACCCTTCACAGATATTCAGTGCCAACACTTCTCTTATTCCGTTTGTAGATCATAACGATGCTGTTAGGGCATCTATGGGTACTAACATGCAAAGACAGGCCGTTCCATTGATAAATGCTACTGCTCCATTGGTATGAACATGACTTGAAGAGGAAGTTGCAGAGATGACATAC